>VGXJ01000255.1 GCA_016873375.1 Phycisphaerae bacterium | reverse complement strand
AGGAGAGGCCACCGAAGTCTTTCACGCATCTTCGTCTGCAGGATCCTCGACACCGGCGCCGCTCTCTTCGGCTGCTCCTCGTGTGCGCGTCCAGCTCGAGAAGCCGGGTGACATGGTCGGCCCCTTCCGCCTCATCAAGGAACTCGGCGCCGGCGGCTTCGGCGTTGTGTGGCTCGCCGAGCGCAAGGTGCCCTATGAGCAGAAGGTCGCGCTCAAGCTCATCAATCCCGGCATGGATTCCAAATCGGTGCTCGGTCGCTTTGAGCAAGAGCGGCAGGCGCTGGCGATCATGAATCACCCCAACGTCGCCAAGGTGCTCGATGGCGGCGTGACGGAACTCGGCAGACCGTACTTCGCGATGGAGTTCGTCAAAGGCGAGCCGATCAACGAGTACTGCGACTCGCGAAAGCTCGATCTTCGCGCGCGGCTCGAGCTCTTCATTCAAGTCTGCGAGGCCGTGCAGCATGCGCACACGAAGGGCTTGATCCACCGCGATCTGAAGCCGGGCAACGTGCTCGTGGCCGCCGGCGAGGGCGACCGACCGATCGCAAAGGTCATCGACTTTGGCATCGCGAAGGCGCTCAATGCGCGCATGAGCGAGCACACGGTGATGACAGAAACTGGGCAGATGATCGGCACGCCGGAGTACATGAGCCCCGAGCAGGCCGATCCCGATGCGACCGACATCGACACGCGGAGCGACGTGTATTCGCTCGGCGTGATGCTCTACGAATTGCTGGTCGGTGCGCTGCCCTTCGAGCCCAAAGAACTGCGCAGCCGTGCGTTCCGCGAGATCCAGCGGATCATTCGCGAGGAGGATCCTCCCACGCCGAGCCGGAGGCTCTCGACCTTCGCGACCAAGGATGCTGCATCAGCCACGAAGATTGCCGAGGCTCGGCGGAGCAGGATCGACGAGATCGCCCAGACGCTCAAGAACGAGCTCGAGTGGATCCCGCTCAAGGCCATGCGCAAGGAGCGGGATCAGCGCTACGCGACCCCGAATGATCTCGCGGCCGATCTGCGCAATTACCTCGGCGGTCTCCCGTTGGTCGCTGCGCCCGAGTCGAGGGCCTACAAGGTCCGCAAGTTCGTTCGTCGCAACCGAGCACTGGTCTACGCATCGACCGCCGTGGCCGCCTCGCTGGCAATCGGCGCCGTGGTGAGCACCCTCTTCGCGATTGCCGAGGCCCGCCAGCGCGAGATCGCAGAGCAGACCGCGATCGCCGAGCGAGCGGCCAAGGAACAGGCCGAGCAGCGAGAGCGTGATGTGCAGGCCGTGCTGGGCCAGCAGGTGCGCCTGACGAGCGAGTTCGGTGGTGGCGATACGGGGTCGCGCATGGCGGCCGAGCTGATGCGGCAGATCGATGCGTTGTCGCAGACGCTGGCGGATCCTGCGCAGCGCACCGCGATGCAGCAGAGCTTCCGCGATGCGCTCCTGCGCATCAACATGACCGATGTCGCGGCCACGCTCGTCACCGAGATCATGCTCGAGCGTGCGATCGCCCGCGCCAGCACCGAGCACGCCAACGATCCCTTCGTGCGCGCTGGCCTGATCATGGCTGCGGGTCGCGCCTACCAGCAGCTCGGTCGCATGGAGCGTGCCGAGGAGCTCTTCCGGCAGGCAAGGGATCTGTACGGCGCGCAGTTGGGTGTGGACGACCGGCGGACCATGCTTGCTTCGCAGTGGTTCTCGCGGGTGCAGCGCGACCGCATCGCGGCTGAGCGTGGCCTGCGGGAGGTGCTCGCACGCCGAGTAGAACTGTACGGCGATGCCGACGTCGAAACGGTCGAGTGCCGACGACTGCTCGCGGCATTCCTCGAAGAGAAAGGTGATCGGCGTGCGGCGCTGGCTGAGTACCAAGCGGTGCTTGCCCGCCCAGTACTGCCGCCTGAGATTCGTGTGGGAACGATGTCAGCCGTGGGTAATCTGCAGCGTGTGGGCGGCAATCTTGCCGAGGCGATCACAACGCTGCGTCAGGCACGCATCGACACGGAGCGCCTTCAGCCGGTGCCAGATCGATTGCTCGCCAACGTGCTGACAAATCTCGGAATCGCGCTGGCAGATCCGAGCACGCCTGCGTCGCAAGTCGAGGGGATCGCGCTCTTGCGGAGGGCCATTGCCATCGATGCTGCGTTCTACGGTGATGCACATCCCTTGAGCTTCGACAGCCGCGCCAACCTCGCGGCGACGCTGCAGCTGATCGATGACGGCAGCGGGGCCTCGATTGCCGAGGCCATCAGGGTCTTCGATGAGAATCGACGGGTGGGTTCGTCGCTCGTTGCGCCGCCGGACGAGCACCTGCTGTCGCTCATGGAGTCGGCCATGCTGATGGCGAAGACCGCACCTGCGGATGAAGCCGCGGCCCGGCCCGTGCTCGCCGATGCGGTCAAGCTCGGCGAGGATGCGTTGCGCGTAGCCGATCAGCGGCGGATCGCCGACGCCGCGCGTTGGCGTGACTTCCGCAAGACCATGGCGTTCATCTACGCGTGTGCTGGTCGCTTCGCCGATGCCGAGCGCCTGCAGCGGCAGGTGCGCGACCTCTGGCTTGCTGCGGGGGAGCCCACGGCGATTCCTGTCTTCAATATCACGGCGGATCTCGCCAAAAGCATCATGGCCCAAGGGGGTTTCGGTCAAGCCGACGAACTGCTGCAGGCCATGCAGGATGCGAAGCCGTCGCGGGCACTGACGAGCGATGCCCGTTGGCTGATCACCATCATGCTGCGTGACGTGCTCCGTGAGCAGGCGTCACGGGAACCCGGGAGTTCGGCAAAGGGCCGGTTGGTCCAACAGGACGCGGAAGTCGCCACACTGCGCAAAGCTCGCGAAGCAGCGGGCCTAAGCGTGGAACTCGATGAGCCTTTCTCGCCTGAACCCGCGCCCGCTCCCACACAACCCTGATGATCACGGCAGAAAGGGCCGTGCACGGATCGCGCCCAAGCCGATTTACTTGTCGGTACCGAGTCCCCACTTCTCGATGACCTGCGCGATGTCGTTGACACCGATGTGGCCGTTCTGATTGATGTCGCTCGTGGGCATGCGATACCGACTCGATACCCCTGTGTCCCATGCTGACAGCAACAGCGCA
>VGXJ01000254.1 GCA_016873375.1 Phycisphaerae bacterium | reverse complement strand
GACCTGATCGAGATGGAAGTCCGCGAGCTCCTCAGCAAGTACGACTACCCCGGCGACGACACCCCCGTCATCCGCGGCGCGGCGTTCCCGGCGCTCACCAACCCCGGTGATGCAGGCGCCAACAAGTGCATCGCCGACCTGATGGATGCCATCGACACCTGGATCCCGACCCCGGTCCGCGAGAAGGACAAGCCGTTCTTGATGTCGGTTGAAGACGTCTTCAGCATCAAGGGCCGCGGCACCGTGGCGACCGGCCGCATCGAGCGCGGTGTGATCAAGGTCGGCGACGAAGTCGAGATCATCGGTCTCCGTCCCGACGCGCTGAAGTCGACCGTCACCGGCGTCGAAATGTTCCAGAAGACCCTCGACAGCGGCGAAGCGGGCGACAACGTCGGCTGCCTCCTCCGCGGCGTGGAAAAGAAGGACATCGAGCGCGGCCAGGTCATCTGCAAGCCCGGCTCGATCAAGCCCCACACCAAGTTCACCGCGCAGGTGTACGTGTTGAAGAAGGAAGAAGGCGGCCGCAACACGCCGTTCAAGGCGGGCTACAAGCCGCAGTTCTACTTCCGCACCACGGACATCACCGGCAAGATCGATCAGCTGATCGGTGCCGACATGTGCATGCCTGGCGACAACGTCCAGATGCAGGTTGACCTCGAAGGCAAGGGCGTTGCCATGGAAGACGGCGTTCGTTTCGCCGTCCGTGAAGGTGGCCGTACCGTCGGTTCGGGCGTCGTCACCAAGATCCTTGCGTGATTTCTGCGGCCGTCCTGGGCCGGGGCACGATCCCCGGCCCAGGGCACCGCATGCCGGGATTCCGGCGATAGGAGCATCGACATGGCCAAGAAGTCCCTCGACCGCGAGTTCGTGTGGCTGCAGTGCACTGAAACGGGCGACCTCAACTACCGGGCCGAGATCCGCGTCAAAGGCGGCATTTCGGACAAGGTGAAGGAGGGGTTCATGAAGTTCTGCCCCAAGCTGCGCAAGCACACGCTCCACAAGATCAAGCGCAAGTGATGCGTGCGGCAGGTCCAGCCCTGCCGTGTAAGCATCACTCGTGCATCAAGCCTCGGTTACGCCGATAGCTCAGCTGGTAGAGCAGCGGATTCCAAATCCGCAGGTCGTGGGTTCGATCCCCTCTCGGCGTGTTCGGATCATGGGTCCCCTGGTGGGACCGGACAGGAGCCAATGTCATGGCGCTCAGCATCTACAAGTCTGGCCTGGGCTACTGGACCCGCCTGGGCACCGCCGTCGCGGCGGGCATCCTCGGCACGCTCGGCGGCTACTGGCTGTGGGAAGCCCTCGCCGGTGCCGATTGGGGTGTCCCCACCGTTTATGTGCAGAGCGGCGCGGCCCTGCTGCTGGTCACGCTCGTGGCAATCGCCGCTTGGTGGCTGGTTGCCGTGCGCCCAAGCTCCGTCGATTTCTTCATCGCGACCGAAACCGAGATGAAGAAGGTGAACTGGAGCAGCCGCCGCGAAGTGGTCGGCTCCAGCATCGTGGTCATCGTGGTGAGCCTGGTCTTGGCTGGCCTCTGCCAGCTCTTTGACTGGGGCTTCTTCTGGCTCTTCCAGCAATTGCGCGTGCTGCAGGTCGATGGCGGCTGATCCGCCCCCCGAAAGGCAATCCATGAACGAGAACGATTCCATGACCGAAGCCCACGACGGCGCGCCCGAGGGCGCACCACAAGGCGACTCCGGTTCTAGCCGCAACCTGCGCACCCTTCGCCCCGGTGAGGGTTCGTCGGCAGCGAACGCGCCCACGCTGCGCTCGCTGCAGGGCGTCGCCACCATCCGCCTTGGCAGCGACACCACACCCGGGCCGACCGTGTCGAATGTGCTGGACCCGGCGACCGACCTTCCCATGTACCGAGAGGGCATGGACTGGTTCGTGCTGCGCGTGGCCAGCAACAAGGAAGACAGCGTCCGCAACTCGCTGCTGCGCAAGGTGCAGATCGAGAGCATGGAGCGCCTCATCGGCCGCATCATGGTGCCGACGGAGAAGTCCAAGACCGTCAAGGGTGGCAAGCAGAAGGTGACCGAGACCAAGCTCTACCCGGGCTACGTCTTCGTCGAAATGCGCCTCGAGCCCGATGGACGCATTCCGCAGGACGTGTTCTTCATGATCAAGGAAACCTCAGGCGTCGGCGACTTCGTCGGCACCTCGGGTCGCCCGGCACCCATGTCACCGGCTGAGGTCGAGAAGATGCTCTTCGACAGCCGCAAGCCCGAGGAAGCCCCGCAGGTCAAGATGGAGTTCGTCAAGGGCGACAACGTCTCGATCCGCGAAGGCCCCTTCCAGAACTACGAGGGCACGGTCGACGAGGTCCTGCCCGACAAGGGCCTGGTCCGCGTCCTTGTTACGATCTTCGGTCGTCAGGCTCCTGTCGAACTGGAGTACTGGATGATCGCCAAGGTCGATTCCTGATCGACGCCGGCCCCGCGCCGGAAGCATCACCGGCCATGTGCCGGAGGACCACGCATGCAACGGACTGCATCGATCGTCGTCTCCTTGATCCTGCTCTCGCTGCCGGCCATGCTCGGCGGCTGCAACATGAAGGCGGCCTACCCGCAGCAGGATGGATGGCAGCAGCTGGACCCATTCCTCGATCCGGTGCCGCAGGTGATGGCCCGCGCGCTCGATGCATCGCACGCGGCCACCGACCCGAGCGTGCCGCTGGTGTGGAACCTCCCCGCCGGCATGCAGAAGACGGTCTGGAGCAAAGTGTCCACGCTGCTTGGTTCGGGCGCGGTCGCGATGACCAAGGACGGCGAGCGCGTGTGGAGCATCGAGCGGGTGCGCGTGAACGGCTCGTTCGCCGAGGTTGATGTGCTCTGGTGCAACGCCGACGGTCTCTGGCAGCTCATGACCGTGCACCTCGAGGGCGCGGCGCTCGCGCCGTACCGCGTGACCTACCTTCAGCGCTGGCGGTTGCCCGAGCACCGAGTGCCAAGCTGCAACAATCCGAATGCAGGCGGCGACCCCGCGGCGTCTTCACCCGCCGCAACCACGGCACCTGCCGCGCCATCAAAGGATGCGCCTGCCGCGTCGCCGACGCCGGCAGCGAAGCTGGTGGCTCCTGCCGCTGGATCGGCCGAGGCACCTGAAAAGCCGTAGCGT
>VGXJ01000253.1 GCA_016873375.1 Phycisphaerae bacterium | reverse complement strand
GCCGGTGGTGCTGCATGGTGTGCAGCACCTCCTGCATCCGCCCGCCCGTCTTCCCGCATGGCCCGATGCAGAGCGTGTGTCCCGACTGGTGTTCATCACCCGCGACATCGACCGCAAGGTCATCGAGGACACTTTCCGGACCTTCATGCAGGCGGCGCCAAACGATTCGGTGGTGCAAACGCCGCCGAGCACGCCTGCACCCGAACACGAAGCCATCCGGATCACGCTGCCGGATGGCACCGTGCGCGTGTTCGATACCCCGGTGAGCGTGGCCGAAGTGGCCCGGGCCATTGGCCCTGGTTTGGCCGTAAACACCGTGGCGGGCAAGATAGATGGGCGGCTGGTTGATGCCTGCGACGTCATTCGTCGAGATGCAGCGCTGCAGGTCATCACGCCGCGGGACGAGGAGGGCCTGGACATCATCCGCCACTCCTGCGCCCACCTGCTGGGGCACGCCGTCAAGCAGTTGTATCCCGCAGCCAGGATGGTGATCGGTCCGGTGATCGACGACGGCTTCTATTACGACATCGCCTTTGAGCGACCGTTCACGCCGCAGGACATGGCCGCCATCGAGCAGCGGATGCGCGAGCTGATCGCGCAAGACTACGAGGTCATCAAGAAGATCACGCCGCGCGCCGAGGTGGCGGCGCTGTTCGAGGCTCGCGGCGAAGACTACAAGCTGCGCCTGATCGAGGACATGCCTGACGAACCCTTCTTTGGCCTGTATCGACACCAGGAATACGTGGACATGTGCCGTGGGCCGCATGTGCCCAACACGCGGTTCCTGAAGGTATTCAAGCTCACCAAGCTCGCCGGAGCCTACTGGCGTGGCGACGCCAAGAGTGAGCAGCTGCAACGCATCTACGGTACCGCCTGGTCCGACAAGAAGGACCTTGACGCCTATCTCCAGCGCATCGAGGAGGCCGAGAAGCGCGACCACCGGCGCCTGGGCAAGGAACTCGGCCTGTTCCATTTCCAGGAAGATGCCCCAGGCGCCGTCTTCTGGCACCCCAAGGGATGGACGGTGTTTCGGCAGCTCATCGCCTACATGCGTCGCCGCCAGGAAGAAGCAGGCTATCTGGAGGTGAATTCTCCCGACGTGATGGACCGCAGCCTGTGGGAGCTATCCGGGCACTGGCACAACTACCGCGATCACATGTTCACCACCGAGACTGAGGACGGGCGCTCGCTGGCGCTCAAGCCCATGAACTGCCCCGGCAGCGTGCTGTTGTACCGCCACGGGCTCAAGAGCTACCGCGACCTGCCCATCCGCATGAGTGAGTTCGGCAAGGTTCACCGCTACGAGCCGTCGGGCTCGCTGCACGGTTTACTGCGGGTTCGCCACTTCACCCAGGACGACGCCCACATCTACTGCACGCCGCAGCAGATGGACGCCGAGTGCCGCGATGTGGTGGCACTGGTGCTGGACATCTACCGGCAGTTTGGCTTCGAGGACGTACGTATCAAGTTGTCCACCCGCCCGCAGAACCGCATGGGTGACGATGCCACCTGGGATCTGCTCGAAGGCGCGCTGGTGCAGGCGTTGGAGGGCATGGGTTTACCGTACAAGCTCAACCCCGGCGAAGGTGCCTTCTACGGTCCCAAACTCGAGTTCGTGCTGCGCGACGCGATCGGTCGCGACTGGCAATGCGGCACCCTGCAGGTGGACATGAACCTTCCCGAACGCTTCGGCGTCGACTACGTGGACGAGGATGGGCAGCGCAAGCGCCCGGTCATGCTGCACCGTGCGCTGTTCGGATCGCTGGAGCGCTTCACCGGCATCCTGATCGAGCATCACGCTGGAAAGTTGCCCGCTTGGCTTGCGCCGGTACAGGCCGTGGTGCTGTCGATTACCGAGGAACACGCCCCCTATGTGCATGACGTGACCCTGCTATTGCGGGGTGCTGGTCTGCGTGCCGAGTGCGACGTTCGCAACGAGAAGATCGGCTACAAGATCCGCGAGCAAACGCTGCAACGCGTGCCCTTCCTGCTGGTGGCCGGTGGCAAGGAGTGTGACGCGGGCACCATCGCCCTGCGCACCCGTGATGGCGAGGACCTCGGTGTGATGCAGCTGGCGCAGGCTGTAGCCTACCTGAAGGACGCTACCCAGGCACCCGACTTCTACGCGCGCGGCGAAGCACAGCAGCAACTCTGCGCACGTCTGGGCATCGACATCCCTGCATCATCTGGAGCATGAACCATGCACCCATTTCACATTCCCCAAACGTACGAAGAATGGCGGCACTGCATCACCGTGGTTTGTCGCCAGCCGATCACGGGGCCGTATATCGAAGAACGTATCAAGGCGCTGAATACGCCGTCAGATCACACGACGGCCCGATTCGTCCAGCTGTACGGCGAGGCACACCGAGCAAAGACGGTCGAATGGTTCGGGCGGGCCAGACATGAGATCTGATGCTTCCATGTTCTCTGCCGCAGCTCGATCCAGGCATGCCGACCTGTTGGTGGTCGGCGGTACGGTCATCACGCCCAACGGCGCGGAGCGCATCGGCGTGGCTTGCGTCGATGGCCGCATCGTCGCACTTGGCGACCTGCGCAGCAACTGGAGTGCGGAAACCACGCTAGACGCCACGGGCTTGCATGTGCTACTCGGCGTCATCGACAGCCAAGTGCATTTCCGTGAACCAGGACTCACCCACAAAGAAGACCTGGAGAGCGGCACGCGCGACGCGGTGCTTGGCGGCGTAACCGGCGTGTTCGAGATGCCCAACACCCATCCGCTGACCTTTTGGGAGTCCGACCTGCAGGCCAAGCTGGATGCCGCGCAGGGCCGGGCCTGGTGCGACTACGCGTTCTACATCGGCGGTTCAGCTGTGAATGCCGAGCATTTGAGCACCCTGGAGATGTTGCCGGGCTGCGCGGGCGTCAAGGTCTTCATGGGCAGCTCCTTTGGTGACCTGCTGGCCGACGAGGACGAGGTGCTGCGCCGCATCCTGCGTTACGGCCGCCGCCGCATGGCCGTACTTGCGGAGGATGAAGCCCGCTTGCGCGAACGTAAGGCGCTGGTGGAAGCCAGCGGCGATGTACGCGAGCATCACCACTGGCGCGACGTGGAAACTGCCTTCAAGGCAACGCGACGTATCGTCTCTCTCGCAGCCGA
>VGXJ01000252.1 GCA_016873375.1 Phycisphaerae bacterium | reverse complement strand
GCATCGTGAACGATCGCCGGCCAGGTGCGATCCTGCGCCAGCGCGGCCGCTCGCCGCTGTGTGCGAGCAGGGGCATGGTGCCGCAGGTCGTCCAGCTCCAGAGCATGGCGTGAACGCTGCGACTCGACGAACCCGCGCATGACTTGGAATGCCGCACGGCGTGCCTCGGATCCACGCGGCTCTCGGTCCAGTGCGGCGAGCATCGTGCGTCGATCTTCGAGCGCGCGCCCGGTCGTGTCGAGCAGCTCCGGATTCGTCCATGCGCGCCGGAAGAGATCCACGCTCGGCGCCTGCGCGACCTGCAGCGGCAGGAGGTGCGTGGCCGTCGCGATCGAGTAGGGGCCCGGTCGGACGCCGATCCAGTCAGCCCACCACGCATCGCCGGCGCGCTCGTAGGCCCCGCCTCCCACGCCGTGCACGAACTTGGACAGGAGCAATCGAAGCAGTCCGCTGGCGACGAAGGCACGCGGCAGGATCGGCTGGCCCTTCAAGCGTGCCTCCCGCACGTCGGGGGCCGTGGCGCGCCGACGCAGTCCGCCCTTGCCCATCAACCAGAGCGGCAGTTCGCTCTGCTCTCCGCGCTCGGCCAGTCGCGTGGCAGAGCGGGGGGCATGCAACAGCGAAGCGTTGAAGGCCGCGGCACACGCACCAGGATCCTTGAGCATGAGCTCGAGCACGACCTGCCCTGCTGCCGTCGTCATCAACGACGATGTCGTGATCGTGATGGAGCATGGGCGGGCACCCAGTGCCGCCAACACGCTTTGGTTGGCCAGCGCAGCCTGCACGGCCACGCTTGGCGCGTCGCCATGTCGCTCGAGCGCATCGAACCATGCATGGAGCCGTTCACCGATCCACGGCAGCGCACAGGTGGCGTCGTTCAGCCGATCCCGGCTCATCGGCCGTTTCAGCGCGGGCATCCACGCCGTGGCGGCTCCGGCGACCGATGGGCCCCAACGGACCAAGAGCCCATCGACGAGTCCGTCAGTCAGGATCGGTGCTCGGATCGAGGTCGCGTCGTCGTTCGCGTCGTGATCGACGATGGCGTGCACGCTCGTCGACGGTTCCGCGCCGTGCACCACGGCCGCTTGCTTGGCCAGGATGCCCATGTGCCATGCGCCTGCCTGATGACCGAATCCGGAGGCACCGGCGTGGAGTCCCAGATGCCGGCGACTCTCCTCGAGTGCGCCAGCGAGCGGTCCCGGGATCGCCTCGCGGTGCTCTCCATCCTGCCCGCCGTGACTCTGGGAACCGGCAAGCGGAGGAGTCGTGCGCTCCATCGTGTGCCTGCTGCTCATGCAAGCCGCAGCGACGCAGGCCGCTGGGCAGGTTGGTCGAGACGGCTGAGTGCATCGACCCGGCGAAGCTCATCTGTGCGCGTGAGTTCGCGCGCCAGCGTGGCGCGGTAGGTCGCCAAGCGGCGTGCTGGATCGTCGAGGCCGTTGCCGAAGGTGCGGTTGAGGTCCACGTACACCCGAGAGACGGGGATTTCGCGCACGGACAGGTCAAGTGCGGCCGCCTGCACCCAGAACTGGAGCGGGAAGTCGTATCCCGTCACGTCGAGCCGCAGCCGTGCCATCGACTCCGTGCGATGTGCCTTGAACCCACAGAAGGAATCAGTGATCGACCAGTCCAGTGCGGCGTTGAGCTCAGCAGTGATGATGCGATTGATCCGTCGACGGTCAGGCGGCGGGGCGTCACCTTCAAGGCACAGGTAGCGCGTACCGCTCACAATGTCGGCATCGTCGTCTCGGATGGCGCGCAGGAAGTCGGGGATGAACCTCGGCTCGTGCTGCTGGTCGCAGTCCATCGTGATGACCCAGTCGTAGCGATGTGCATCGGCGAAGGCGAAGGCGTCGCGAAGCGACTGACCGTAGCCCTGGTTGACGGGATGCCGGATGCAGTGCACGGGCTGGCGTGCGATGAGACGAGGGGTCTCGTCGCTGCTTCCGTCGTCCACCATCAGGATGTCCAGGCCGAACGGCCGCACGGCGGCCAGCACGCTGTCGACATGGGCCGCCTCGTTGTAGACGGGTATGGCGATGAGGGTGCGTGGCGTGATCCGCATGGCGTGGTCTTCGCAGCGGTCGGGCGCTGGTTTCGTCGAATCGGGCGGCGGCCGCCTCAGCGGCGCACCACCGTTCCCTGAAGGTCCCGGACGAACTCGTGGTTGGATTCGCGCAGGCGCAGGCCGAACACCCGCACGAGGTCGCTGGTGCGCTCTGCCACGGGCCCGACGCCGGGAAGCACGTACAGCTCCGAGACATGGATGGCCTGTGCGCTGGTCATCGTCGACTCGAACCGGACCTTGACCAATTGGACCACCGTCGGCCCGGTGGGCAGATCGGCGAGCATGGCGCCGCCATGTTCAAGCGTTCGTCGCGACGGCCCTTGCGTGCGGGCCTCGCCGCTCTTGAGGTAGGTCACCCGCATCTGCGCCTCGCCGGTCACGATCTCGCCGGGTGCGAGCTTGGCGGGCGCCATGCTGAGCGCCGGCGAGAACTCGCTGCGCGAGCGGTCCCCGATCGCGTCGACGGATTCAAGGAACCAGCATCCCTGGTCATCACGGCTGTAGCGCTTGATCTCGTCGCCGATGCCGTCGACCTCCATCGCACCGAGGTCGGGAAAACGCTCGGTGAGGGCGCGGCCCGAGGCCACCTCGACCCACTGCTCGGGTGGGCGACCTCGGCCCACGATCTCGTCTCCCGTGAGGGCCACGGCGTGCTTCGCTTCCAGCGGCGATGCTCGGAACGCGTAGGCCGGCTTTGGAGGCGTACATCCGACCAGCGCAGTCGCAAGCGTGGCCGCGAGTGCTGAACATGCCGCAGAATGTGCGCGCGGTCGGCATGACGCGAGCATGCTCATTGGATCGGGAGTCCCGCGGCCTTCCAGCGCGCTTTGATGTCGTCTTGCGTCGAGAACTCGGTGGTGGTGCCGTCGGCCTCGACGCGCTTGACCAGCAAGCCGTTGGCATCGAACCAGGATCGCTCGACAGGCTTGTCGCGCCCTGGTTGCGATTCGAGCAGCCATCGCTTGCCATCGCGCGTCCAGCGATCCTGTCGGATCGGCAGTTGCGCCAAGCGCCCGTCGTAGGCGGCCATGCCGAATTCTCCGGTGAACGAGCCATCCCGGGGCAGCA
>VGXJ01000251.1 GCA_016873375.1 Phycisphaerae bacterium | reverse complement strand
TCCTCGATGCGGTGACGGCTGCTGCCATCATGGTGGATGGTCGGCAGGCGGCAACGCGGATCGATCCCCGCACCCTGACGCTGCAGGTGCAGCGCAAGGCGCTCATCCCCAAGGCGAGCGATCTGCGGGCCACGCTGCGCCTGCCGTGGTCGGGTTCGATCACGGTCCATTCGCAGGACGGTCCCCAGACCGTCGAGCCCGGTCGTACTGCCGCGGTCAACGTCAGCGACGAACTGGGGACGCGTGGGGTGTTGACCGTTGAGCTTGCAGGCCGCGGCGATCGCGTGACCTTCGCGTTCACGCCGGATGCTGCGCTCGACCAGGATGCAATGCGACGCCGGCTCGCTGAGGCGACGCAGGATGACGAGTTCATCGCACTCGTCCGGGAGCATGATCGATTGATGAGGGAACAGCCTGCAAAGTCGCGAAAGAACCTCGGTACGTCGAAGAGCCGCGATGCGTATGAGTCCTACCTCGCCAGGCATCCCTTGATCGCCGAGAAGATCAGCCTGTACAGGGCGCAAGGGCTCGATGACCTGAAGGACCAGCTTGAGCGAGACAGTACCGCTGCATCGGCCGAGGTCGAGGCTGCCGCATCGGCGGTCGCGCGTGGCGATGCGTTGCGCGCGCGGTGGCCCAAGGACTTCGCCGAGATCGCACCGCGCGGCGGACAGGGATTCGTGCTCCTTCACATGGAGGCAGTCGGTCCATGAGCGACCTGCAGCATGGCGGGCAGGTGCTTGATGCGGCGAGTGCGGCGAGCGCATGGCGAGCCGTGCAGGCGGATCTCGTCGATGACGGGTCCCTGCATGAAAGTGTGCACCACCAAGTGACGCTCGCACTCGCGGCGATCCGCCGAGTGTGCCTGGCCCGACAATCGAGTGCAACCGCCGTGCGGCACATGTCGGCTTGCATCTCGGCACTGGGCGGCGGTGCGGCTCTCAGCGCGTTGGCTTCACCATGGCTCGCCCGTCATGTTGATGGGTCGATCCCCACAGGGCATGATGTGGTCCCGTTGACCCACGAAGAACTCGACACCATCAGCGTCGCGCTCGGTCCCGCCGCTGAGCCGTCCGGCTGGCTGGGTGCTGACGATGCTGACGGCGTTGAGCCCGGGCTTGGCTGGCACCTTCGACACACGACGGTGCCCGAGCTCGCGCAGGCCACCGATGCATCGCTCGCGCGGGCTGCACGGCTGGCGTTCGATCGTCATCGAGCTGCCGGCCGCATCGCGCCGTGTTGGTCGCTTGCGGCGGAACTCCATGCGTTCGGTGGACCGGCGAGCATGGCCCTCTCGAGCGGTATCGTGCGCTGGCTCGACGCTGTTCGCGGCCTCGACCCGACGGAACTCGCTCGCGTGTTGCTGGATGAGTGGCGCGCGGTCTCGGGCGAGGCGGATGATGCAGCGGCGTGGTCATGGGCCGGCGGCGGTCCCGGCGGTGCAGCATCGCTTGCCGATGCCTTGGCAGTGCATGCTCATGAGGAGCGGGCGGCTGCCACGCACGCCGCACTCTTGGCCCTCACCGCCAACCCGCTGGCAGACGATGCGATGGTTGCAGCGGCGCTGTCACGTCATGCTGACCTTGTCGACGACCGAATCGAAGAGGCTCTCGAGGCCCGTGCGCGCACGCATGGTCGCTGGCGTCACGGTCGATTGGCCTGGGGTGCTGCGAAGGTGGCGCTTGGCTTGGTCGTGGTGGGCCTTGGCATGTCGTGGCTTGTGCGCGAACGCCAACTCGATGCGAAGGCGCAGACACTTGCCGCAGAAATAGATGCCGCGGTGGTCACCGGTTTCGATCGTGCGCAGTTCGAACCGGCGCTGGCCTTGATGGACCAGGCGGCGCATGATGGCCTCGCTGCACGGGCGGCGATGCTCGACGCCGGCGCCCGATTGCGCGAGCGCATGGATGCTCGACGCGCCGTGGAGGAAGAAGCCCGCGCCGCGCTCGCGGCGGCGGGTCCGCCCGATGCTGTCGATGCACCCGTTGCGCGTGTACGCGCCATGCTCGACGGGCCAACCAGCGAGACCCACCGCGCACAGATCGAAGCGTGGCTCGAGCGCGCCGAGCGCGCCGCCGCGGCTCGCGAAGAAGCGCGGCGTGCAGTCCTCGCCGAAAGCGTGGCTGCCGCGGAGCAAGCCATTGATCAAGCCGAAGAAGCTGCTCGCAACGGCGGCGACGCACGCCGCCTGGTCGCTTCGGCGCGCGCTGCTGTCCAGTCGATCACGAATGACACCGTACTCCCGGCATCGCGTGCCGAATCCTGTGCATCACTCAATCAGCGGCTCGATGCACTGACGGCTCGTCTCGATGCAGAGGATGCCGCTGCCCAGGTGCGCGCCGAGCGTGCGCGCGCGATCGAGGCGATTGCCGGTCAGGCGGGTGATCCTACGATGTACGGCCAGGCCTTGCGGAACTTCATCGCGGCCCGCCCAGCTGACCCGCTGGTCCCTTCGTTCCAGGCTGCGGCTTTGCTGGAGCCATCGTGGCGGACCGTGGTCGCGTGGTACATCCTCGCGAGAGGGCTCTCGCTGGATTCTCTTCCCGAGTCGCTCGCAGCCTCTCGCGCACAGCGGGAACGCATCGAATCGTGGCTCAGGGATCACACGGTCGGCCCCGGCATCGTTGCGGCGCGTCGTTACCTCGCGCTCCTGCCCCGCGAGCACGACTGGTCGGCGGGCGTGCAGGCACGCGTGCGTGACTTGAAGCTTGACGAGCTGGCGCTGATCGTGTTGCGTGACGGCACACGCCAGTGGCACCGTCGACCGGTGGCGGCTGTAGTGGAGCGTGGCGGGCGGATCACGGTGCAGGCGATCGACTCGGTGAACCAGGCCAAGCCGACCGAACGGGCCCTCGATGTGCTCGAGATCGTCAGCGACAGCTCGCAGCCACTGGCCGGATTGCTGGCGCCGATGACGCAGCGTCTGGCCGCTGGTGCAGACCACGGCCCCGATGCGGCTCTGGCGCTGATGCATATGTTGGTCAGCGTGCAGCCTTCCGCGACGGAGCCGGCGATCGATCCCGTGTTGCGGCTCTACCTGGCGCGCGCCGTGGGCCTTCGTGCGCAGCAGTCCCTGCCGGCGCTGGCGTCCTTTCTCAAGCCGACCCTCGAGGCGATCGATCGCGAGCGCGTGGACCAGCAGGACTGGATGGTGCCGACGCCACGACCAGACG
>VGXJ01000250.1 GCA_016873375.1 Phycisphaerae bacterium | reverse complement strand
CGGACGGGCAAGCGACCCGGCGCGCGTAGCCGCCATCGGCAAGGCCATCGCGTTCGTCTGCGAGGGGATCAAGGAACCGCTCATGAGTCCCGACGACTACGACGGCGGGTACGACGTGCGTGGATGGGGGATGTGCTACGGCGCACGGTTCCTGCTGGCTGCGCAGCGCGCAGGCGCTGTCCCTGAGTCGATGAAGGAGCAGGTGGATGCGGCGACGGCGTGGTACCTCCCGGCGCTCGCCAAGCTCGAAATTCCCCAGGTCGGCGGTTGGACCTATTCGCGCCAGCCCGGGCGCGACACGCCGTGCCCGGCGAGTCCGTTCATGACGGCGCCGTGCCTCGAGACATTCTTCGCGGCCAAAGCACAGGGCCATGCTGTCGACGCAGGCATGATCGAGCGCGCGCTCAAGGCGTTGGCTGGGACCACGGCGGCGGCCAGCGGCTACGTGGACTACTCCGGCGGCAAGGGCGTCAAGGACAGGGCAGACCAGATCCCGGGTGCGGTTGGGCGCATGTGTGCGGCCGAGGTCGCCATGACGCTGGCTGGCCGTGGCTCGCCTGAGGGACTCGAGCGGGCGATCGAGGCGTTCTGCGCCAACTGGGATGCGCTGGAAGTCCGTCGGGCCAAGACCGGTACCCACGTCGCGCCCTACGGCGTGGCGCCGTACTACTTCTACTACGCCCACTACTACGCGGCGCAGGCGATCGCCCTGCTGCCTGAGGATCGCCGCGCCAGGCACTGGACGGCATTCAACGAGCTGCTCTTCCGTACGCGCTCGACCGAGGGAACCTGGAACGATCGGGTCTTTCCGCGCAGCGCCAACTTCGGTACGGCGATGAGCATGATGGCGCTGCTCATGCAGCAGCCTGGGGCAGCCGATCCCGCTCGCTGGGCGCCCGCGCCCGCGGGCTCCGAGTGATGGATCGTCCAGCCCACCAATCCCGTGCCAAAGCCCTTGGAGGAACCTCGATTGGGGATACACTTCGCGATTCCCCAACGCCCCCGGGCGACGGTTCGCACTCCGACACCAATTCGATGACCCAAATCCAGCCTGACCACGCGTCGACCCAGCCCGCCTCGCGTCCTGCCCGCACCGGACTCGCTCCGGGGTGGACCATCGATGACAGCGCTGACGCCTACCAGATCAGGCTCTGGGGCAAGGGCTTCTTCGACATCAACCCATCGGGCAATGTGGTCGTGCGTCCGGGTCGAGCGCCCGGCGCCGAGATCGATCTCTTCGAGGTCGTGCAGGGCATGCGCGAGCGCGGCCTCAAGACGCCCGTGCTCATCCACTTCAGTGACCTCCTCGAGCGACGCCTGCGCGACCTGCGCGAGGCCTTTGATGTGGCAATCGCCGAGAACGGCTTCAAGGGCAACTACTGCGGCGTCTACCCGATCAAGGTCAACCAGCAGCGCCGCATCGTTGAAGAGGTTCGCAAGTACGGCGTGCCGCTCGGGTTCGGGCTCGAGGTCGGCAGCAAGCCGGAACTGCTGGCGGTCATGGGCATGACTGCCGACAGCCCCGAACGCCTCATCATCTGCAATGGCTTCAAGGAAGACCGCTACATCGAGTTCGTCACGCTTGCAGCCAAGCTCGGCCGCAACATCATCCCGGTCATCGAGAACCTCACGGAACTGCACCTGATCGTCTCGCACGCCGAGCGGTTGGGCGTGCGCCCGCAGATCGGGGTGCGCGTGAACCTGAGCACGCCGGGCGCCGGCCGATGGCGGCACTCGAGCGGAGCGAAGGCAAAGTTCGGCCTCTCGCTGACCGAGGTGCTCGAGGTCTTCGAGTTCCTCAAGGCCCGCGGCATGCAGGATTGCCTCCAGCTCTTGCACTGCCACATGGGCAGCCAGATCCACGACATCCGCCAGGTGACCTCGGGCGTCAACGAGCTGGCGCGCATCTACTCGCAGCTTGTGCGCATGGGTGCCGGCATGAAGTACCTCGATGTGGGCGGCGGCCTCGGCATCGATTACGACGGCAGCCAGACCAGCTTTGAGTTCTCGATGAACTACACCCTGCCCGAGTACGCGAGCACGGTCGTCTACAAGATCATGTCGGTGTGCGACGAGGAGGGCGTGCCCCATCCGACGATCGTGACCGAGTCGGGCCGTGCCATGGTCGCGCAGCAGTCGGTGCTGGTGTTCGATGCCCTCGGCGCCAATCGCCCCGACCGCGTCACTGCACCAGCCACGCTGCCGATGCCGCCGGCCGGTGAGGAGCTTCCGCGTCCGATCACCGAACTCTGGGAGACCTACAAGTCCGTCAGCGAGCGGCGGCTGGTCGAGCAGTACCACGATGCGCTCGAAGCCCGCGATGAAGGGGTCCGCCTCTTCAGCGTCGGCCACCTCAGCCTCGAGCATCGCGCCATGCTGGACCGGCTGTTCTGGGCAACCTGCGCCAAGATCCGCGACCGCGTACGCGAGATGGACACCGACGATGTCCCCGAGGAACTCGACGACATCGAGGGGGACATGTCGGACATCTACTTCTGCAACCTCTCGATCTTCCAGAGCCTGCCCGACATCTGGGCCATCAAGCAGCTCTTCCCGATCATGCCGATTCACCGGCTCGGCGAGAAGCCCACGCGCAAGGCGACCCTCGCCGACATCACCTGCGACTCCGACGGCAAGATCGACCGCTTCTGCGACGATCACGACGTGAAGAAGTGGGTCGAGCTGCACGACTTCCAGGAAGGCCAGGATTACTTCATCGGCGTCTTCCTCTGCGGTGCCTACCAGGAGACCCTCGGTGACCTCCACAACCTCTTCGGCGACACGCACGTCGCGCATGTGCGGCTCGACGACGACGGCGACTGGTGGATCGACGAAGTCGTGCACGGCGACACCGTGCGCGAGGTCCTGAGCTATGTGCAGTACGACGTGAATGACCTGAGTACGGCGATCCGCCTCGAGTGCGAGATCGCGGTGCGCGACAAGCGCATGAGCGCCGCCGAGAGCCAGGCCTACATTCGCGCGTATGAGGCCGGCCTGTCGGGGTACACGTATCTCGAGACGGGCGAGAATCCGGTCTTCAATCACTAAGTTGAGTCGGGACGCTCGGCCCGCGGAACTGGGTTCCGCGTGCCTCCGTCCCGAGGTTGAGTCGGGACGCTCGGCCCGCGGAACTGGGTTCCGCGTGCCTCCGTCCCGAGGTTGAGTCGGGACGCTCGGCCCGCGGAACTGGGTTCCGCGTGCCTCCGTCCCGAGGTTGAGTCGGGACGCTC
>VGXJ01000249.1 GCA_016873375.1 Phycisphaerae bacterium | reverse complement strand
CCTGCACAGCACCCGGCCGCGCACAGCGGCCCGAGGTCACGAACGCTCGCCTTGCGAGCATCGCCATCGGTGGCGAGTCGCTCAAGATCGCCTCGCGTGCAGCCGACCTTGAGCAGGCCATCGACGACGGCCACGGTTGCCGGCACGCCGCCGTGGATCCGGACCGCGCGCTCCATCGCTAAGCTCAGCGACAGGTTGAGCGGCACACCAACGGCGAAGTCTGGGTGATCGGCAACCACCGCCGGGATCGTTGCAGCAGGTTCGCGGGGCAGTCCATGCGTGAGTACGGCTGTCTCGAGCGCCACGACCGCGCGCCCATGCGCGAGCGCATCGCGGACCTCATCGGCGATCAGGAGTGGCCGTTCCGCCATCGCTCAGCGTCGGCGCGTGGCGAGACGGCCGCCGAGTCGCTTGGGGGGCGGGAGCATCGGCACGACACCGCCGGGGAACTTTGCTTCATCGGCCGGGTCGACCTTCGTGGTGGCGAGGAGGTCGCGCGACTTCGACTCGGCCGACGCAGCCTTGCGTTGCGCTTCCTCGGCCCGCCGTGCGATGACCGCCTGCGGGATCGGGCCTGGCGTGAAGTCGCTGTACTCCAGGCGTGGAATCTCGATGTTGGCCAGTCGCTCGACGCCCGTGAGGAGGTCACCCTGGTCGGGGCACACGAACATCCACGCCACGCCGTTGCGGCCGGCACGGGCCGTGCGGCCGATGCGGTGGATGTAGACCTCGGGGTCCTCGGGGACGTCGTAGTTCACCACGTGCGTGATGTCATCGACGTCAAGGCCGCGCGCCGCCAGGTCGCTCGCCACCAGCACGCTGAGCTTGCCGTCGCGCAGCCGATCCATGACCTTGTCGCGCTTGCGCTGGTACATGTCGCCGTGCATCGCGTGCGCATCGATGCCCTTGTCGTTCAGGAAGAGCGTGACATCGTCGACGGCCTTCTTGGTGCGGCAGAACACGACCGTCAGTCCCGGCTGCTCGCGACGCAGCAGGTGCAGCAGCAGCCGGCGCTTGTCCCATGGTTCCACGCTGAGGTAGCTCTGCGCGACTTGCTGCACCGTGAGGCTCTTGGCGACCGTCACGATCTTCTCGGGGTTGCGCATGTAGCTGCGCGCGAGCTTCTCGATCTCGTCACTGATGGTGGCCGAGACGAACACGGTCTGCGGATGGTTGCGCATGCCGCCGAGGATCTTGCGGATGTCCTCGCGGAAGCCGATGTCGAGCATGCGATCGACTTCGTCGAGCACGGCGTAGCGGACATGGTCGTAGGTGAGCAGCCGGCGCTCGCGCATGTCCATGATGCGGCCCGGGGTGCCGACGATGATCTCGGGGTTGCCCTCGAGGAGGGGGATTTGCTGGCGAATGGGCTGGCCACCGTAGATGGGCACGGCCCTCAGCCCCGTCCGGCCGCCGAGTTCATGGAACTCCTTGGCGACCTGGATCGCCAGTTCGCGGGTGGGCACGAGGATGAGCGCGGCGAACGCATCGCCTGGCTTGAGCATCTGCAGGGCAGGGAGCGCAAACGACGCGGTCTTGCCGGTGCCGGTCTTGGCTTGGCCAAGGCAGTCCTTGCCGGAGAGCGCGATCGGGATGAGCTTCGACTGGATGAAGGTCGGGTGCTTGAAGCCGAGGCGGTCGAGGTCGGCCAGGATGCTCTCGTTCAGCCCCAGGTCGGCAAAGGTGGTCTGTGTGTCGAAGATCTCGCTCTTGTCCAATGTGCCTTCTTTCGGTGCGCGGGGGCGCAGCCCCGTGATAGTAATGCACGGACGGCGCAGGGACGCGCACCATGGACTCCACCAGCACGATCACCATCGATCTTCGGGCCATCGGGCGCAATGTGCGTCGCTTGCGAGGCCTGATTGGCCCCGACCGGGCCATGTGTACGGTGCTCAAGGCCGATGCCTACGGACTCGGCGCCAGCCGGATCTGGCCCGCCATGGTCGAGCACGATGTCGACATGCTTGCGGTCTACAGCCTTCCCCAGGCCAATGCCTTGGCCGATGCGGGCTGCACGGCACCGATCCTCGTCCTCATGCCCGTGCATCGGCTCGATGCTGACGACGCGGCACGCCCGCAGTTCATCGCTGGCCAGGTGCACCTCACGATCCACGATGCCGAGCAGGCGCGGGCGCTCATCGGCTCGATCCGCGAGTCGGGGCTTCGCATGCGCGTGCCGGTGCACATCGAGCTCGATACGGGCATGACTCGTGGCGGTGCTCGTCCGGCCGAGGCGCAGGACCTGGCGCGGCTGGTGCATGCGAGCCGTGAACTCGAGCTTGCGGGCGTGTTCACGCACCTCGTGGCCAGCGGCAGCGCCGATGCCACCGACGCGCAGATGGGTTGCCTCGATGAATGGATGGCGCGCTGCTCAACCTGGTTGCCTCGAGGGCTTCTTGTGCACCTGGCCAGCAGCCATGCCACCGTTCGCGATCCTTCGTCGCATCGCGGCATGATCCGCGTGGGGCTCGCGTGGACCGGCCTCGTCGATGACGAGTGGGGTGCGTTTGCGAAGGGCGACGGGCTCGAGTCGGTCGTCCGTTGGACGACGAGCGTGGTGCAGGCCAAGCGCGTGCCGGCAGGAACCCCCGTGGGATATGGCAGCACGTGGTGCTCCGCGCGCGACACGGTGATTGCGCTGCTCCCGGTGGGATACGCCGATGGCTACCCATCGCCAAAGCCCGGGATGCAGCAGGCCGTCCGCATCCATGCGCGAGGCGCATGGCACACCGTCCCCGTGGTCGGATCCGTGAACATGGATCAACTGACCGTCGATGCGGGATCCATCGTGGGCAGCTGGGGTGCGCCGCAGGAGCTGTACGGCGCTTCGGTCGAGCTGCTTGGCACCGACCGCAGCGAGGCCACGCATCCGCTCGAGGTTGCGCGGGTGGCAGGCAGGAAACCCTACGAAATCCTCTGTGGCTTGAGTGCCCGCCTGCCGCGCGTGCACGATCGCGCGCTTGAGATCGATCGCTCGATGCGGTCGGCGTCGGTGCCGCGCTCCGCGGCGGCTTCGCCCAACGCAGGGGAGTGAGCTGCGATGGCAGCAGCGGTGGCCTACCTCACGCAAGCCATGGCCGACTTGGCCCGTCAACTGGCGTTCGCACCAGTGCCGGCTGCGCGCAAGCATGTGGCGAACGCGTTGGCCCTGGTTGGCGAGATCGAACCTGACCAGTCGTATCCGATGGGATTCGTGACGTTCCGCATCACGGGCTTCCGGGTCGATCGTGGA
>VGXJ01000248.1 GCA_016873375.1 Phycisphaerae bacterium | reverse complement strand
AAAGGCCGCCGAGGAGCGCGAGGAGATGCGCATCGGACTTCGCATGATGGGCTTGGCCTGGGCCATGCTCTCCGAGGTCCTGGCGGGCACCGGCATTGGCTGGTTGGTTGACCACTTCTGGGGTACTTCTCCGACAGGAATGACTATCGGTGCCTGCATTGGCATCGTCGTGGCGATGTACAGCCTGATTCGAGGCGGGCTCAGCATGAACGCATACCTCGAGGGCCGTGGCAAGCCGATCGAGCACCGCGCGAAGCCGTCGGAGCCAGATGCTCCGGAAAGGGACCCTGATGGCTGAAGGCCTTGTCGACCCGGAGCGTGACCCACAAGGGGAACCGATCTTTTCGCTTCCCGGGCGTCAGATCACCATTGGTCTGGTGTTGACCGGCGTGGCTTGCGCGGGACTCGGCGTGGCGGCAAGCAGCGCGCTCCTCCCGGTTTTCGGCATGCAAGTCATTGAAGGGACTTGGCTTGCAGCGATTCTGGGGGCTGCGTCTGCCTTGGTTGGAAACCTGCTGGGTCTGGCGGTCCTTTGGCCACCTGCAAGGCGTCCGGCCAGTACGTGGACCTCGCTCTGGATGGCTGCCAGCGGCCTGCGCATCATGTCCACGGGGGGGCTTGCTGCATTGCTATATTTCCGCTCCCCCGGAGAGCCCCGGGTGTTCGTGCTTGTGACAGGTTTCACGTACTTGGCGCTGCTCGTGGTCGAAACGGCCGTCATCGCCAAGGTGCTCGGACCAGTCCTCGGACGGATGCCATCCAAGGCTTCGGGGAACAAGAACCCCACAGCACCATGATGACCACTCTCCTGTTGGCTGCCGGCGACGACCCTCTGGCGCATGTCCTCGACCGGGACAGCGCGATCACGGTCGGCGGCACGACACTTCCCCTCAGCGTCATCTCGCTGGTGGTTGGATCGATTGTTTGCATCGGCGTGCTGCTCGCGGCTGCATCGCGCATCTCCACGGGGCCCTCAAGCGAGGGCAACGCCCGCTACGTGACCAAGGGTCGCATCGCGCAGGTGGTGGAGGTGCTTGTGCTGGCGCTGCGCGACCAGATGCTGGTGCCCGTCATGGGTGAGCGCCTGGCCAAGCGCTGGCTGCCGCTGCTGCTGTCGCTGTTCTTCTTCATCCTGACGCTGAATCTGTTCGGCTTGGTTCCCTTCGCCGACCTGCAGGAATTGCTGCATGTGGTCGCCGGCGACCACGCGGCCGCCGAGGCTGATGTGGCGCACGCGACCTCGAGCGCGGTCTACTTCGGCGGCACCGCCACGGCATGCTTCTCCGTCACGCTCGGTCTGTCCGTGATCAGCTTCTTTGCAATTTGGATCCAGTCGTTGCGCGACCTTGGCGTGAAGGGCACGCTGGAGCACCTTTGCGGCGGTCCTGATCTCGTGCACGGACCGCTGGCGCTCTGGCTCGTCATCCCGATCATTTTCGCGGTCGAGCTCGCAGGCATGTTCATCAAGCCCGCTGCGCTCGCCATCCGCCTCCTGGCCAACATGGTGGCCGGACACACCCTGATGGCCGTGCTGTTCGGGTTCGGCGCCGCTGTGCTGAAGGCCGGTGGTCCGGCGTGGGCGGCTGGGTCGATCACGCTGGTGGCCGGGTTCTTCGCGATCCTCATCACCTTCCTCGAACTGTTCGTCGCGTTCCTCCAGGCCTTCATCTTCATGTTCCTGACGGCTGTGTTCATCAGCCTCATGGCGCACGAGGACCACGGCCACGAGGAGCACGGCCATGACCAGGGCCATGACAGCCAGGCGCACGCGGAGCCTGCTCCCGCGCACTGAACTGTCGTCGCTACACTTCCCCCCCCTCGGCCGTGGGTGCCGGGGGCACCGAGTTCAGCCTGCATGAGGCGCAAACCCACGGCGCCGTTGGAGCCAACCCAAATGAAGAACGTGACCCTCGCTCTCCTCGCTTTCGCCGCCCTCGCCCTGTTCGGGGCTGAGTCGACTTTCGCCGCCGACAACTCCATGAACTGGGGTTCGGGCCTCGGCGCCGGTCTCGCTGCCGGCCTCGCCGTCATCGGTGCGGGCATGGGCATCGGCCGCATCGGCGGCAGCGCTGTCGAGAGCATCGCCCGCCAGCCTGAAGTGGCCGGCAAGGTGTTCGTGAACATGATCCTGACCGCTGCGCTCATCGAAGGCGTGGCTCTCTTCGCGGTCGTCGTCGGTCTCGGCGCCTTCCCGAAGTGATTGACGCAGGCTGAACCAGGCTTGCCGGGACCCGTCCGTGCGGGCGGGTCCCGGCGGCATGCCTGCCAGAGCCGCACACCGAACGACGGAACTCCAGACCACCGAGGTATCCCGTGCTGATGCTTGCTGCCGACGCCGCCAACCCCATGAATGTGCAGGTCTTGCCGTTGGCCACCGCCGTCGGCGTGGCCCTGCTGACCGTCATCGCGCTTTCCGTCCTCGTGTGGCCGAAGATCGCCAAGGGGCTGGACGAGCGCAACGAAAAGATCCTCGGCGAGATCAAGGCTGCCGAGGATGCCCGCGCGAACGCCAAGGCAGCGCAGGAAGAGTTCGAGCGCAAGCTGATTCAGGCCCAGCACGACGCCGACGCCATGATCAAGGAGGCTCGCGCGCAGGCCCAGAAGGCTGCCGATGACCTTCGCGCTCGCAGTGAAACCGAGCTGGCAGACCTCAAGAAGCGCGCCAACGCCGAGATGGATGCCGCACGCCGCCAGGCGGTGGCTGAGCTCGAAGCCCAGGCGGCCGAGCTCGCCGTCAGCGTGGCCACCAAGATCCTCGGTCGCGCCATCGACGCCAAGGACCAGAAGGCCCTCGTCGAGCAGTCGATCAAGGAATTCGCCAGCACCGGCCGCTGAGGCCAGAAGCACCAAGGCAGACCATGTCCACGGCAACCAACAGCGTCGGTCGCGTCTACGCCGAAAGCCTCTTCGAGCTCGCCTCGAAGCAGGGCGGCGACGCCGCCGCGCAAGATGTGGGCGATGAACTGGTCGATCTCGTCGAGATCGTCCGTGCCGACCGTCGGTTCGCGGAATTCCTCCGCTCGCCGGCGATCGACACCGCCGCGCGTGAGACCACGCTGCAGTCGTTGCTCAAGGGCCGCGTGAGCGATCTCGTGCTGCGCTTCCTGCTGGTGGCCAACCGCAAGGGCCGCCTGGGCGAGCTCGATGCGATTTCCGAGGCCTACTCCAAGCTGCTCAACGAGCGCTTCGGCAAGGTCGAGGTCGATGTCTTCACGGTCGACGGCCAGCTCGATGATGGCGC
>VGXJ01000247.1 GCA_016873375.1 Phycisphaerae bacterium | reverse complement strand
CCGCAGCAGAGGCGCACGAGCTGGTTCTGCACCACGATGTTCTTGGCTTCCATCGCATCAGCGCCGCGCGGATCAGGCAGCTTGTCATCGGGCATGACCACGCATGACGAGTCGGGATACCACTTCAGCTGCTCCTTGATCATGGCCTCGTCGACCTTTTTCAGGATGGTGGCCTGGTCGGTCTTGAACTTTGCGGCGCACTTCGGGCAGCAGAACTTGATTTCGCGACCGTCGTTGGCCTTGTTCGAGGCGTCCTCGACGACGACGGTGACGGCACCCTCGCCGAGCTTCTCGCCGCTGACGGGGCAGGTGTCGAGGCAATACGGCGAACCCTTCATGGTGGCATCAGGTGCCCGGAAGGCGAAGGCTGAGGCGACCAGGGCAGCGCAGGACAGGATGGCGGTGGTGTTCATGGAGGCTCCTTGGGAAAAAGACTAGCCCGGACGGTGGCGGGCGCCGACGATGGGGCTATACTCCATCCGTTCATCCATATGGACGGATGAATCACCCGAACCCAGGAGCACCCGTGACCACTGCGACCGCCACGCCGACGACCAACCCGTTCCTCACGAGCCATCTCTCGACCACCGAGTTCCTTCCCTACAAGGTGAAGGATCTCTCCGCCGAGACTGTCCGCTTCGGCCGCAAGGAAATCGAGCTCGCCGAGGTCGAGATGCCCGGCCTGATGGCGCTTCGCGCCGAGTACAAGGGCAAGTTCCCGCTGAAGGGCGCGCGCATCATCGGCAGCCTGCACATGACCATCCAGACGGCGGTCCTGATCGAGACCCTCGTCGAACTCGGGGCCGAGGTGCGTTGGTGCAGCTGCAACATTTTCAGCACGCAGGACCACGCTGCCGCAGCCGTGGCGGTTGGCCCCAAGGGCACCCCCGAGAACCCCAAGGGCATCCCGGTGTTCGCTTGGAAGGGTGAGACCCTCGACGAGTACTGGTGGTGCACCTGGCAGGCGCTGCACTTCACCGACGGCAAGGGACCGAACATGATCCTCGACGACGGCGGCGATGCCACGCTGCTCATCCACAAGGGCCTCGCCTTCGAGAAGCACGGCAGCGTGCCCACCGCAACGACCGAGGACAGCGAGGAGTACGGCGTCATCCTGAACCTGCTCGCGGCGCTGCAGCAGAAGCACCCCGGCTACTGGACGAAGACCGCCCCGAACATCCAGGGCGTGACCGAGGAAACCACGACCGGCGTGCACCGCCTCTATCAGATGCAGGAGCTCAGCCAGCTGCTCTTCCCGGCGATCAACGTGAACGACGCCGTCACCAAGAGCAAGTTCGACAACCTGTACGGCTGCCGCCACTCGCTCGTCGACGGCATCATGCGCGCGACCGACGTCATGCTCGCGGGCAAGGTCGCCGTGGTGTTCGGCTACGGCGACGTGGGCAAGGGTTCCTGCCAGAGCCTGCGCGGTCAGGGCTGCCGCGTCAAGGTCACGGAGATCGATCCCATCTGCGCCCTGCAGGCCTGCATGGAAGGCTACGAAGTCGTCACCCTGGAGGACGTCGTCGAGACGGCCGACATCTTCATCACCGCGACGGGCAACAAGGACATCATCCGCGCCGAGGACATGCTGCGGATGAAGCACAACGCGATCGTCGGCAACATTGGCCACTTCGACAACGAGATCGACATGGCCGGCCTGAAGAAGGTCAAGGGCTCGACGTGCGTGAACATCAAGCCGCAAGTCGACGAGTGGAAGCTCCCCAACGGCAAGAGCATCATCATGCTTGCCGAAGGCCGCCTGCTGAACCTCGGCTGCGCCACCGGCCACCCGAGCTTCGTGATGAGTTCGAGCTTCACCAACCAGGTGATCGCCCAGATCGAGCTCTTCCAGAACTCCAAGCGCTACGAGAAGAAGGTCTACACCCTTCCGAAGAAGCTCGACGAGAAGGTCGCCCGCCTGCACCTCAAGCAGCTCGGCGCCAAGCTCACTGAGATGCGCAAGGACCAAGCCGAGTACATCGGCGTGCCGCAGGACGGGCCTTACAAGCCCGACCACTACCGCTATTGATCGCGAGCCGGCCGTCGAGCCGACGCGACCTGCATGCAGCCTCGGGGGCGTGGAGCACTACACTCCGCGCCCCCGATGCCTTCCACGTCCTCCAAGCGTCCCCGATCCCGCGCGCAACGCGCCGTCAAGCAGTGGTTCAGCGCACGCACGGCCGATCCGCACCATCTCTACGAGCTGGCAGTCCAGCAACCCGACGCCGAGTGCGACTTCATCGATGCCACCTACCGAAAGAAGGTCGGCAGGCTCCCGTCCACGCTTCGCGAGGACTTCTGTGCCTCGCACGCGGTCTGCCGCGAGTGGGTCACGCGCCGGCGCACCAACCGCGCCTGCGGGATCGACCTCGATCAGTATGTGCTCGACTGGGGTCGCGCGCGACAGCAGTCCACGCTGACTCCGGAACAGCGTTCACGCATCACGCTGGCCAAGGCTGATGTGCTGACGGTCCGGCGCGCGCCCGTGGACATCACGGTTGCGATGAACTTTTCCTACTGCGTCTTCAAGACGCGTGACCTCATGCTGCGCTACCTCAAGGCTGCGTACAGGGGAATCCGGCCGGGCGGCATGTTCGCGTGCGATGCATACGGCGGCTCGGGCAGCTATGTCGAGCAGCAGGAAGAACGCCACCTCGACGGCTTCACCTATGTGTGGGACCAGAATGTCTACAACCCGATCACCGGCGAGGTGCTGAACCACATCCACTTCCGATTCCCGGACCGCACCGAGCAGAAGAAGGCGTTCACCTATGACTGGCGCCTGTGGACCCTGCCTGAACTGCAGGAATTGCTGATCGAGGCGGGCTTCCGGGACCTGGTCGTGCACTGGGAGGGCACGGCCAAGGATGGCTCCGGCGACGGCGTCTTCACGCCCAGCCGCCGCGGTGAGGCGTGCGAGGCCTGGATCGCCTACATCTCGGCGTGGCGTCCATGAGCGTCCTACGCTTCGACATGATCGCCAAGCTCGACCAAGCTGCACCGCTGGCCCAGGCGATCCGTTCGGAGCTCGTCGAGGTCTCAGCGGTCTTCGATGCGCAGCTCGAGAGCGACCAGCCGTGCGTGAATGCCCTGGCGCGCCACATCGAGCACTACCGCGGAAAGATGCTTCGCCCCATGCTGGTGCTGCTCTCCGCCGCCGCCACCGACCGCTGGCCCGCCGGCCTCGCGCGCATCCTGCCGGGGCACCGGGTGCTCGCAGCGACCGTCGAGATGATCCAC
>VGXJ01000246.1 GCA_016873375.1 Phycisphaerae bacterium | reverse complement strand
ATGGACTTACCCCCCCCCCCGCGAGATCCGACAGCGCCTGGACCGCAGCCGGGAAGTCTTGGCGGGCCCAGGTCAGCATGTCAGCGTCCAGGCCGCGAAGCGACCGGCGATGTTCAGGTCTGCGGGAAGCACCCATGCCGCGCAGATCGAAGGCCAGCACCAGATGCCCACGCTGCGCCAGCCAGGAAGCAAACGGAGCATAGAAGCGCTGCGGGATGCCGAGGCCGCCCGAGACCAGCACGGCACGGCGGTGCTGGCTCTGTAGGGCGTACACCGTGCCACGCAGGTCAACACCATCAGTGGTGCGAAATACGACGGGCTCGCCGTTACTGTCTTGCCGTGTCATTGCGGTTGACTGCGCTGCAAGAAACCCTCTTGCCGCAGCACCGCCAAGATGGCAGCGCGCTGGGCCTCTGGCGCGCGGTAGTCGGGGTGCGCACGCAGCATGAGCAATCCGTTCAGCCCTGACCGGCCGTGCCCAGCACCTGGCTGCGCAGCCACGCGTGCGACGCCGTCACCGTCTCGCGGCTGTGCCACAAGGCGAAGAAGTCGAAGTAGGCACCTTCCAGCGGAACCGGCAGCCAGCGAAAGCTCCCGTAGGGCTCGAGTCGCTCGGCAAGGTTGCGCGGCACCACACACACCAGACGCGCCTGTGCGACGAGCTGTGGCACGGCGGTGAGAAAGGGGATTGACAGCACCGTGCGCCGCGTCAGGTTGTGCGAGGCCAGCAGCTGGTCGATGAGGCTGCGGTGCGAGGCTGATGGCGAGACGACGATGTGATCGAGCGCAGCGAAGCGCTGCAGCGTCAGGGGTCGCTCGAGGCCAGGGTGATCGTGCGCGCCCATGCACACCAGGGGTTCGCGCAGCAGGTGGCGCACGTCAAAGCGCGGCGGGTGATCGCCCGAACCGACCACGGCCAGGTGCAGCGCGCCCTCGTCGAGCTGCTCGCGTGCGCTCTCCACGTTTACGTGCGAGGCCTGGATGTCGATCCCCGGGGCATGCACGCGCAGCCGCTCCAGCAGCGAAGGCAGCACCACGGCCGAGGTGTGGTCGGTCACGCCGATGCGAAAGGTCATGCGGACCGCCAGCGGATCGAATCGCGTGGTGCCCTGCAGCAGCCGATGCACGGCGCCGATAGCCTCCGAGATCGGCCCGGCGATCTGCATGGCGCCCGGGGTGGGCTCCATGCCTCGTGGGGTGCGCAGGAAGAGCTCGTCGCCGAAGAGAGTGCGCAAGCGCCCCAACGCGTGGCTCATGGCCGGCTGCGTGAGGCACAGGTACTGCCCGGCGCGCGTAAGGTTGCGCTCGCGGTAGACGGCGTCGAACACCCGCAGCAGGTTCAGGTCGACGTTCTTGAAGTTCACCTCGCGCATCGGCAAGCCTCACCGGGCGACATGAAAGTGCGCCCGCCGCCGAGGCCGTAGCGTCCCTCCCAGGTGTGTACGTCGGTGTGACACACGCCGCAGGCCAGCGTGTGCAGTCGCAGTTCTCCGGGCCGGCATGCGCATGGCCTGTCGCCATCGGCCTGGAGCAGGCCCCCAAACTGCCGATAGACACAGCGCGTCATCGAGTACTCGTCTCCTACTGAGCCTGCGGCCGAACGATGACGGTACCGCACTTGTCGCCGCGCTCCACCGCCTCGTGCGCGAGCGCCGACTGCGCCAGAGGGAAGCTCGCCGCCACCCGGTGCTGCGCCGACGCCTCGAGCAGCCACCGGCCGATGCCCGCCTGAGCGGCACGCCGCAGCGCAGGCGGCAGCGTGGCCAGGTACAGCGCGTGCAGCCTCAGGTTGCGGCGCAGCAGTTCGTAGAAGGGCAGCCGCGGGTGTTCCTCCGCCCGCGAGGCGTAAGCCACGACTTTGGCGTTGTCCGCCGCCACGGCGAGCGTGGTGGCGAGGTTGCGCCCGAAGTCTACGTCGATGATGCGCGTGACCGGCGCGCCGGCGGCCGCCTCGAGCAGCTGGCGGGCACAGTTAGTCGCACGGTAATCGACTACGGCCGCGGCTCCGGCCTGCCGCGCCTGGCGCATCTTGTCCGGCGTCGAGGCGGTGCTCAGCACGCGTGCGCCACCGTGCACGGCGAGCTGGATCGCATAGTGCGCCACGGCACCGGCGCCGCCTGTGACAAGCACCGTCTGACCCTTCAGGGGGCCGTCCTCGAACAGGGCACACCACGCTGTCATGCAGGGAATCCCCAGGCATGCGCCGTGATCGAACGAAACTTGTGGCGGTAGTTCGGCCAGCAGCGACAGCTCCAGGCACAAGTGCTCTGCGGCCGTGCCCATGGCACGTCCGCGTTGCGCGTTGTATAGCCATACCCTGCGCCCCACCCATCCGATGTCGGCCTCCCGGCCCACGGCCTCGACCACGCCCGCACCGTCACTGTGTGGCACGATCAGCTCGTAGGGCATCGGGTGGCCACGCCCGGCGCGGCGGTTGCAATCGGCCGGGTTGACGCCCGAGGCCATCAGCCGAACCCGCGCTTCGCCGGGGGCCGGCTGCGGCAGCGGCAGCTCCAGAGCCTGCAGCACCTTTCGCGCCGGCCCTTGGCGGCTGTAACCCACCGCCCTCACGAGTTCGCCCTCATGGTCTTGTGCCGCGTCCGTACATGGCCCGTAGTCTAGGCGCAGGGTGGAGCGAGCACAAGCTCCATCGGCACTGCGCATGACCCCCATGCGCGCGGCGAAGTTGTAATGCGTCCGTGCAGGCCCGATCATAGCTGCATCCGGTCCCCGCGACGGCCGGCGCTTTTATCTGCGAGGAGACACCTATGCCCATCCTTCGAATGCCTTCATCTACGCGCGTCGCCGTCGCCGCCCTGGTGCTGGCGCTGGCAACCCCGACTGCCGCCTGGTCTCAGGCCAAGTTCAGCTACGCCAGCGGTTCGCCCAGCAAGGGTCCCGAGGCGATTGCGGCCAACCGCTACCTCGACCGAGTGGAGCAGGCCGCCGGCGGCAGCCTTAAGTTCGAGCGCAGCTTCGACGGAACGGTGGCCAACTTCCGTGCTACCGGCAACTCGCTGCGCGACGGGCTCATCGATGCCGGCTTTCTGCTCGACACATTCCACACGACGGACTTGAAGACGTCGATGACGCTCACCGATCTCGCGATGGTCACCGCCCAGCCCCTGGCGCAGGCGGGGGCCATCAACGAGACGATGCTGCTCAACTGCCCGCAGTGTGAGGCCGACTTCAACCGCTTCAAGGCGATACCGCTGGCGTATAACGGGGTGGCCCCGTTCTACCTGCAGTGCCGCTCCCCAGTGAGCTCGATGCAGGACCTCAAGGGCAAGGCGATCCGC
>VGXJ01000245.1 GCA_016873375.1 Phycisphaerae bacterium | reverse complement strand
CTTCACGCAGGAACTCACATCGGCGGCGCTCCCGGGATACTGGCCCCAGCCTCCATCGGCTCGCTGCTGCCCACGAAGCGATGCGGCGAGTTCCTGCATGACCTGCCAGCCATCGCGGCCGTCGGCCATGGGCTCACGCTCCTGGCCGAGGATGAACTTCATCAGCATGTACTCGCTCTCGAGGATGCTGTCTCCCTCGAGCTCGGCACACCAATGTCCATCGACGCGCTGCAGCGAGAAGAGTGCGTCGGCGGCGCGTCGTGCCGCGTCGACCGCATCGCGCAAGCCGGACGCAGGCGCACTCTGCTCGGGGAGCACGCGGCTCGAAACCATCGGGTCCTGCAGGCTCGGAACCATGGGATGCGGAAGGTACCTCAGCCAAGTTCCTTCAGCGAAACCGGACGGCGCTCGCGGGCACTCATCACTGCGGCCTCGAGCACGCACTGGGTCTTCAGCGCATCCTCGAAATCAGGCAGCGGCATGACCGGCTTGGAACCACCGAGCACCATCGCGATGTCGGCTGCCATGCTCACGAAGCCCTGCTCGTATCCAATCAGGTGCGCAGGTGGCCAGTAGTTGCCTGCATAGGGATGCACCCCCTCGGTGCACATGATCGTGGTCCAGCCCTGCAGCGCCTTGGGCGCGGTGTTGTCCCACCACTGCAGTTCGTTCATCCGCTCGAAGTCGAACTTGATCGAGCCGAGCTCGCCGTTCACCTCGATCTGGTTGCGGTTCTTGTTGCCGGTCGCTACACGAGTGGACTCGAAGCTGCCGATGGCGCCGCCGCTGAAGCGAGCCAGAAACAGCACCGCGTCATCGACGGTGCTCCGGCCGGTGCGCTTGCCCCTGGCCTTCGCTCCCTTGCCGCTGATCGCACCGCCGGCTGAATCGATGATCACGCGCTCATTGACGAACGTGTGCTCGATCGCACCGCTGACTTCGGCGAACTCCTGGCCGGTGACGAAGCGCGCCATGTCGATGATGTGGGCGTTCAGGTCGCCGTGCGCGCCGCTGCCCGCCTGGTTCGCCTGAAAGCGCCACAGCAGCGGCGTGTCGGGACCGCCCCAATCCTGCAGGTAGCTCGCACGCACATGGAACAGCTTGCCCAACCGGCCGTCACGGACGAGCTGATGCGCCAGGGCCACTGCCGGGCAACGGCGATAGTTGAACCAGACGAATGTCCTCTGCCCCTTGGCCTTCTTCGCGGCCTTGACCATGGCGCGCGCGTCGGCGAGCGTGCCCGCCAGCGGCTTCTCGCACGCCACATGCTTGCCTGCCTCGAGTGCGGCAATCGACATGTCCGCGTGGACATGGTTGGGCGTGCTCACATCGACGAGGTCGACCTCCGCGTCGAGCACGGCCAGTTGCCACTGCGCGACGCTCTTGCGCCAGCCCCAGCGCTTGCCGAACTCATGCGTCTCGGCCGGGTCGCGTCCCGCCACGGTGACCAGGTCGATCGCCAGCGGCAAGTCGAAGAACGGCCCTGCGCTGGCCCACGCATGCGAGTGGGCCTTGCCCATGAACTTCGTTCCGATCAGCCCCACTCCAAGTCGTCCGGTCTTGCGTCGCGCCACGATGCTCTCCTTGGGTCCGCGCTGCGGAGCCGGGGGCTATCCTAGCCCCGACCAACCTCCACGGAGCCCAACCATGAACGACCTTGAAACACGCCTGTCCGCCCTCGAATCGCATGTCGAATCGCTCGAACGGGGTGCGCGGCGGTGGCGACGCGCCACCATGGTGCTCGGTGCAGCGCTCGTGTCGACCTTCGTGCTTGCGGCGACAGCGCTGAACAGCGAGACAATCAAGGCGCGCAAGCTCGAGATCGTCGACGAAGCCGGCAAGGTCGTCATGCTCGCGGACACCACCGACGGTGCAGGGCGCTTGAGCATCTGGTCGAGCTCGGGTGCCAACGTGGCGCGCCTGGGTGCCAACGATCACGGCGGTGACTTCATCATGTGGAATGCGCAGGGCCGCGTCGTCAGCAGCATGTACGCCACGGCGCAGGGTGCACGCGTGGAGACCAACGCAGCCGACGGCAAGGGCAGCGCCGCGCTCGATGCCGCGACCGGGCTCGCGCAGATCGCGCTCACCGATGCCGACAACAAGCCCATCGTCCGCGCCGCAACCGAGCAGTCCGGTGGGGTGCTGGAGGTGCTGGGCTCAGGCGGTCAACCTGCAGCCTCGATCGGCTCACGCGCGGGCGGCGGCTTCGTGGTGGTGCAGAACAACGCAGGATCGGAAGTCGGTTCGATCCTCGTGCGCGAGGATGGCACCGGAAAGCTGCTGCTGGCCGACGGCAAGCAGCCCAACATCCTGCTCGAGACTGGTGCCGACGGCGGCGGCGCGCTTCAGATCCTTCACTCCACGCGGGTGATCGCCGGCCTTGGCGGCACAGCCTCCGGCGGCCTGCTGAACCTGATGGGGCCGGAAGGTCGCCCCGTCGTGATCCTCGGACAGGCCAGCAACGCTCCGGGCGGCGCCCTCGCGATCCGCGACAACGCAGGCGTTCGCGTGGCCCGCGTCGGCATCGATCCTGACGGCTACGGCGAGATGGCGGTCTACGGCGAAGGTGCCACGCGCAAGAAGGCACTCAACGCCCGCGACGAGTGACCGGCAGGCCCACGACGTGCTGCTGCTGATCGACAACTACGACTCATTCACCTGGAACCTCGTTCAGCGGTTCGGAGAGATCGATCCGTCGCTGGAGGTTGCAGTCATCCGCAACGACGCCATCGATGCGGCGGGAGCGCTGGCGATGGCCCCCTCGCACCTGGTGATCTCGCCGGGCCCCTGCACCCCCAAGGAATCCGGCGCTTGCCCAACGATCATCGCTGCCCTGCGCGGCCGAGTGCCGATCCTGGGTGTCTGCCTCGGACACCAGACCATCGGCGACCTCCACGGCATGGTCGTCGAGCGCAACGACATTCCGGTGCACGGCAAGACAAGCCAGGTCCACCACGATGGGCGCGGTGTCTTCGCGGGCCTTTCGGATCCGTTCGATGCCACGCGGTATCACTCGCTCGTGGTGCGTCGCGACACCGTTCCTGAAGACTTCGAAATCAGTGCATGGACCGCACGCGGCGAAGTCATGGGCCTGCGCTGGAGGGCCCCCGCCGGTGCAGCGCCCATGGAGGGCGTGCAATTCCACCCTGAGAGCTTCCTCACGCTCGAGGGCCCGAGGCTTCTGGGCAACTTCCTCGCGATGGGCCCGCGCGGCTGATCACGCTGCATGGCGAAGGGACCGCGATCCCAGCCTCGTGCTAGGCTTGGATCACCATGACCCCTGTGCTGACCGACACCGCCCGCGTGCTCGTG
>VGXJ01000244.1 GCA_016873375.1 Phycisphaerae bacterium | reverse complement strand
CCTCGGGGCGGCCGGGCACCTTGGCGTAGGTCCCGTCGCGCACCTCGAGCATCCATTCGACGCGGCTGAAGTTGATCCGCCAGGCATCGCCTGCGCGTGGCGGAAGGGCCACGGCCTGGTACTTCGCGCCCGTTCCCGGCGCGCCCATCGGCTGCAGCGAGGACCAGGGGATCGCAAGCTCGATGGACCAGCCGTCATCACGATCCCGGGGATCGTTGAGGGTGCCGCGCAGATCGATCCCCTGCTGCATGCCCACGGCGTTCCACGCATGGTCGGCGGGCCCGCCGGCGCGATAGGGCGTGTGGAGGTAGAGGTCGAACACCGTGCCCAGCGCGTTCACCTCGATCTCGTAGTACTCGCGGGTGTCGCCATCGGGATCGATGAAGACCTCGATGTCGTGGTCGCGGAAGACGATCTCGTCATGGCGCGTGAGCGTGGCCCAGAGGTCCGGCTCCTGCATGTCGGCGAGCACGAAGAGGTTGGCGTCGTCCCAGCACATCTTGATGCGTGTGCGAAAGCGCGGCGCCGGACGCGCAGCGCCCTCGATGTCGACGAAGTCCGTCGACCACGGCACGGAGTTCCACGCAGGATCCGCGTCGAACCGGCCATCGAGCACCGGCGGCACGCGAACGAAGGGAGCGTCGTACGCAAGCGGAGCGTGCGCGATCACCTGCGTCGGCAACGGTGCTGGGGCCACATACGAGCCCTCCGTGGTGCACGCGGCCACGACTGCCGTGGCCGCCAGCGCAGCAACCGTGCCGATCCGCGTCATGCCATCGCGGCCTGCGCCGCAGCCAGACGCGCCACAGGCACGCGGAACGGGGAGCAGCTGACGTAGTCGAGGCCGCACGAACCGAAGAACGAGATGCTCGCCGGGTCGCCGCCGTGTTCGCCGCAGACACCGAGCTTGAGCTTCTCGCGGGCCTGGCGGCCCTTCACGCACGCCACGCGCACGAGCTGGCCCACGCCATCCTGGTCGATCGACTGGAAGGGATCCTTGTCGAGCAGACCCTTCTCGATGTACGCCGGCACGAACGAGCCGATGTCGTCGCGGCTGAAGCCAAAGGTCATCTGCGTGAGGTCGTTGGTGCCGAAGCTGAAGAACTCGGCGGTCTCGGCGATCTCGTCGGCGGTCACGGCGGCACGCGGGATCTCGATCATGGTCCCGATCGGGATCTTCGGTGCCTTGGACCCGCGCTCCGAGCAGACCTCGGCGATCGTTCGCGCAGTCAGGTCGCGCAGGATGGCCAGCTCGCGGCGAGTGCCCACGAGCGGGATCATGATCTCGGGCTGGGCATCGATGCCCTGCCCGAGGCAATGCAGCGCAGCTTCGACGATCGCGCGGACCTGCATGACGAGGATCTCGGGATAGGTGACCGCCAGGCGGCAGCCACGGTGGCCGAGCATGGGGTTGTGCTCGTGCAGCTGCGAAACGCGGCGCTTGACCTCGCTCACCGGCACGCCGGCCTCGCGAGCCAGCTCTTCCTGCTGTGCGTGCTCATGCGGCACGAATTCGTGCAGCGGCGGGTCGAGCAGGCGCACGGTCACCGGATACCCGTCCATCGCCGTGAAGATGCCGACGAAGTCCTCGCGCTGGAACGGCAGGAGCTTGGCGAGGGCGCTCTCGCGCGCGCCGCGGTCGGTCGCCAGGATCATCTGGCGCATGGCCTTGATGCGCTCGCCCTCGAAGAACATGTGCTCGGTGCGGCACAGACCGATGCCGACGGCACCGAAGTCGCGCGCGCGTCGTGCATCCGCCGGCGTGTCGGCGTTCGTGCGAACCTTCATGCGTGCGTGCCGATCGGCCCACTGCATGATGGTGGCGAAGTCACCGCCGAGGGACTCCGGCACCGTGCGCGTCACGCTGCCGAGCATGACCTCGCCGGTCGTGCCGTCGATCGAGAGCACGTCCTGGCGACCGAAGGTGCGGCCGGCCACGGTCATCGTGCCGGCTTCGGTGTCGATCGAGAGTTCGCCCGCGCCCACGACGCAGCACTTGCCCCAGCCCACCGCAACGACAGCCGCGTGGCTGGTCTTGCCGCCGGTGCTCGTCAGGATGCCGACAGCCTTGTGCATGCCCTCGACATCCTCGGGGCTGGTTTCCTTGCGCACGAGCAACACGTGCTCGCCCGCCTGCGCGCGCTCGACCGCCTCGGCGGCGGTGAACGCCAGCTTGCCGGTGGCTGCACCCGGGCTCGCGCCGATGCCCTTGGTGAGGATCGTCACGCCTTGCTTGTCCTTCGCCTGGAAGCTCGGCAGCAGGAGCTGCGTCAGGTCGCCGGCGGGAATGCGCTTGAGCGCGATCTTCTCGTCGATGAGCTTTTCCTTGACCATCTCCACAGCCACGCGCACCGCAGCGGTGCCGGTGCGCTTGCCGTTGCGGGTCTGGAGCATGAAGAGCTTGCCCTTCTCGACCGTGAACTCGATGTCCTGCATGTCCTTGTAGTGCTTCTCGAGGATCGAGCGCACCTTCAGGAGCTGCTTGTAGACCGCAGGCATCCAGTCATCCATCTCGCTGATCGGGCGCGGCGTGCGGATGCCGGCCACCACGTCCTCGCCCTGCGCGTTCACCAGGAACTCGCCGTAGAAGACGTTCTCGCCGGTCGACGGGTCGCGCGTGAACGCGACGCCGGTGCCCGAGTCGTCGCCCATGTTGCCGTAGGCCATCGCCTGCACGTTCACGGCGGTGCCGTTGAGGCCCTTGATCCCGTTGATGTTGCGATACGAGATCGCACGATCGCCGTTCCAGCTCTTGAAGACCGCCTCGATGGAGAGCTCGAGCTGCTTCATGGGATCCTGCGGGAACTCCTCGCCGACATGCTCGCGGTAGACGCGCTTGTAGGCGAAGCAGAGTTCCTCGAGGCCCACCGTCGGAACGTCCGTGTCGGACGCTGCGCCGTACTTGGTCTTCACGGCATCGAACTCGCGCTCGAAGTGGTGGTGGTCGACACCCATGACCACATCGCCGAACATGTTGATCAGTCGGCGGAAGGCATCGAAGGCGAAGCGACGGTTGCCGGTCGCCTCAGCCAGGCCCAGCACGACTAGGTCGTTCAGGCCCAGGTTGAGGACGGTGTCCATCATGCCGGGCATGCTGACGGCGGCACCCGAGCGCACGCTGACGAGCAGCGGGTTGCGCATGTCACCGAGCTTCTTGCCGAGTTCCTTCTCGAGCGTGGCGATGTGGCCGCGCACTTCGTCCATCAGGCCCTTCGGCAGTCGACGCCCCTCTGTGTAGTAGCGCGCGCAGGTGTCGGTCGTGATCGTGAAGCCGGGCGGCACCGGCAGGCCGATTGAGACCATGTCGGAGAGATTCGCGCCCTTGCCGCCAA
>VGXJ01000243.1 GCA_016873375.1 Phycisphaerae bacterium | reverse complement strand
AGCGCCAGTCGCGATACGGCCGAGCGATTCGCAGCCGCCGCCAAGCCCACCGATGACCGCATCCCGCACGCCCGGGCTGCGCTGAGCGCTGCGATGCGCGCCGGCGACTGGACCAAGGTCGTCGAGGGCGTGCGCGCGCTCACGGCACTCACGCCGCAGTGGTCGCTGGCTGAGCCAGCGCAGCTGCAGCTGGCCAACGGCCTGCACGAGCACGGCCAGCACGGACTTGCGGCCGATGCCTACGCGAACCTCCTGCGCGTCCACCCCAAGTCCGCACAGCGCGAGGCCGTGCAGCTCATGCTCGCCACGATCTGCGTGCGTTACCTGCGTGATCTCGACCGAGCGCACGCGACGATCGCCCTGCTGCGTGCCAGCGCCCTCTCGGTGCCTGCTGCAGAGGTCCTCACGCGACTCGAGGGAGAACTGAACGGATGAAGGGCTGCAAGGTCAAGATCTGCGGGGTTCGCGATGCGGCCACCGCACTGGCCGCCGCCCGTGCAGGGGCGGACTTCGTGGGCGTGATCTTCGCCGCTGCGAGCCCACGCACCGTCGATGAGGCCGTGGCGCGATCGATCGTCGCCGCGCTCGAGACCGGAGCGCCCGAGTGCATGCCCGTGGCGCTCTTCGTGGATCAACCGCGTCATCCGGCACTGGGCTGGTGGCCGGGCATCGTGCAGCTGCATGGCAGCGAGCGGCTTGATGAAGTGCGCTCGCTCACCGATCGCGGCGTACGCACCTGGAAGGCGATTCCATGGGACGAAGAGCGCGTGCGGCTCTGGTCGGGCGCCACCGAGCCCGAGGCGATCGTCGTGGATGGACCGAAGGCAGGCAGCGGCATCAGCTTCGACCATGAAGCGCTGGCCCTGTTGCGGGGCTTGATCGCGCCGCACCTTGTGCTCGCGGGCGGCCTCACCCCGGCGAGCGTGGGCAGCGCGATCCGCACCGTGCGACCGTGGTGCGTCGATGTCTCAAGCGGCGTCGAGCGCGAACGCGGCGTGAAGGACATCCACCTCATCGAGGCGTTCATCGCCGCCGCGCGCCAAGCGGCCCGCCCCTAGACTGGGCGTCCGCACGGGCAATCCGTGCCGCGCCAACGGCGGCGCGCCCCATCCCGGAGACACAACGCATGGCGCTTCCCCAGCTGAACGACGAGCAGGTCCGCACGATGTCCCGCGAGGAGAAGGACCGCTGGTGGCTGGAGAATGTCTTCCGCGGCAACATGCCGCAGCTCACCCTGCGTGCGGGGCTCACGGGCTTCCTGCTCGGCGGCGTGCTGAGCGCGACCAACCTTTATGTGGGCGCCAAGACCGGCTGGACGCTCGGCGTGGGCGTGACGAGCGTCATCCTGAGCTTCGTCATCTTCCGCACCTTTGCGCGCATCGGGTTCAAGGACCTGACGATCCTCGAGAACAACGCGGTGCAGTCGATCGCGACGGCGGCGGGCTACATGACCGGGCCGCTCATCAGCGCGCTCATGGCGTACATGTTCATCGAGAACAAGGCCATGCCCGCCTTCCAGATGATGGTCTGGAACATCCTGGCGAGCATCCTCGGCGTGCTGGTCGCATTCCCGATGAAGCGCCGCTTCATCAACGATGAGCAGCAGCCCTTCCCCGAAGGCCGCGCGGCAGCGGTCGTGATGGACTCGCTCTACCCCGATGCTCCGCCGGGCGGTACGAAGAACATGGTCGATGGCATGCCGGTCGAACGGCCAGCGAGTGCCGCCGACAGCGAGGGCACGCGCGCCGGCATGTTCAAGGCGAAGGCGCTCGCGATCGCTGCGGGCCTGGCTGCCCTCATCCACTCCATGGTTGCCACCGGGATCATGGGCCTGGTGCAGATCAAGTCCGGCATCGCCCGCCACATGGGCGAGGTCTGGCACCTGCCCGAGCACCTCACCACGACCTTCTTCGCGTGGATGGCCGCGCGCGGCAGCGACATCATGCCGCGGCTGGGCGGGATTCCCGCCGAGCAGCTGGGCCTGCGGCTTGGGCTTGAACTCACGATGTTCGGCGCGGGCGGCCTGATGGGCATGCGCCTGACCAACAGCCTGATGGTCGGCATGGCGCTGGGCTTCGGCGTGCTCGCGCCGGTCATGATCGGCGCGGGCGAGATCAATCCCAAGAACTACAAGGCGATCGTCGATGCCGCCGGCGCGTTCGATCCCTCGAAGGCGATCTACGACGAGCGCCACATCATGAACAACTGGACGCTCTGGCTGGGCGTGTCCATGATGGTCACCGCCAGCATGGTCGGGCTCTTCGCCAAGCCCAAGATGCTCATCAGCGCCTTCACCGGCATGTTCTCCAAGCGCGCGGCCGGCAACGATTGCCTGCGCGAGGTCGAGTTTCCGCTGTGGATCACGCTGGTCGGCGTGCCGGTCATGGTTGGCATCACCGTCTGGATGAACTGGGCCTGGTTCGGCGTCGATCCGTGGCTGGGCCTGCTCTCGATCCCGCTGATCATCATCCTCACGCTGATCGCGGCCAACGCCACGGCACTCACGAGCATCACGCCCACGGGCTCGCTCTCGAAGATCACGCAGTTCACCTTCGGCGCCGCGAACCCCACGCACGCCGGCACGAACCTGATCACCGCGGGCATGACGACCGAGGTCGCGAGCAACGCCAGCAACCTGCTCATGGACATCAAGCCCGGCTACATGCTCGGTGCGAAGCCGCGGCAGCAGGCCTGGGGCCACATCATCGGCATCGTCGCCGGCGCGCTGGCGAGCACGCCGCTCTTCTTCATCCTCTTCCTGAGCAAGTGGAACCCCGAGAGCGGCCAGACGCTGCGCGAGGCCGCGACGGAGAAGTTCGCGATGATCGGCGCCGTGCAGTGGTCGGCGATCGCCGAAGTCATCCGCGGCATGGCCAGCGAGGGCGAGACGATCCAGCGCGTGCAAGGCATCGACAAGCTCTGGGGCGTCATGCCTGTGAGTGCGGCCTGGGGCATGATGTGGGGCGCGATCGCGGCGCTGGTGATTGAAGTCCTCCGCATCGTGACCAAAAACAAGTTCCCGCTCAGCGGCGTGGGCATCGGCCTGGGCATCGTGCTCCCGCCTGAGTACACGATCATGATGTGGATCGGCTCGGCGTTCTTCGCCTTCATGGAAGGCCGCTACCACGAGCGCCTTGGCACCTTTGGCTACAAGCTCTGGGTCGATGGCAAGGAAGCGGTCTGCGCGGGGATCATTGCCGGCTGGGCGCTCCTGGGCGTCTTCAACGGAGTGGTCGAGGCCTTCGCCACGCTGCCGGCCAACCAGGAGCAGGCCGCGGCCATGGAAGCCGCCGCCGAGAAGGAAGCACAGAGCGAGCGCGACACGATCCTGGGCCCCGATGGCGCGCCGGTG
>VGXJ01000242.1 GCA_016873375.1 Phycisphaerae bacterium | reverse complement strand
TCGCCGGCATGCAATCGGAAGAGGTGAATGCCCGGTGGCAGCGCGAGATGGCACCATTCTTCGAATCGCTCGGCACCGGTGCAGCCGACACCTCCATGCAAGCGCTCGACGAGGTCTTTCACCTCGCGTGACGAAGCTCCATCCCCTTGCGGTGGCCGCACCGCCGCCCCCCGCATCACTGATCAGGGGCAGTCACCCCACGACCCCAGCACCACGGCAAGATCGGCACCGGAAACGAGGCCATCGCCAGTGAGATCCGTCGGACAAGCACTGCAAGCACCCCAGGCACCGAGTACCCGCGCCAGATCACTGCCACTCACCTGCCCATCGTCGTCAAGGTCTGCAGGGCATGCTGCCTGCGCCGGCAGTTCCACGATGAAACCCCGCCGCTGGTTCTGTGCCCATGTGTCATCGAGGCCGATCCGAGGACCACTCTGGAACGAGTAGAAACACGCCACATCACCGAAGCCGCTCGGCTCGCCCGGTGTCCACGGATTCCACACCAAGGGCGAGCCGCCAAGCCAGGTCCAGGCAGGCGACCCGACATCCTTGCGCAACCCGACCCACGGACCACCGTTGTAGGGCGTCATGCTCCACAGAGCGGGGAAACTCACCATCTCGCGGAAGACCCAATTCGCCTCCTCAGGAGTCTCAAGCACGGCGAGCGTGCCGCCAATCGCCTCGGCAGCAGCCGCAGCCTGCTGCCATGTCACGTGCATCGGAGCGATCACCGAACGGTATCGCTGTCCGGTGCCGCCCTCATCGACGGACCAAGTCCGCTCCTGCAAGGACGGAGGCACATCGAACTCGACAAGCGCATAGCCGAAGAGCTCGCCCTGGTCGTTCCATGAGCCGTCGGGGTAGATGCTCGCGAAGTCCTCACCGCCGGCGTCGTTGGGTTCGCCGACACTCCAGTTCGTCCACACCAGCGGCTCACCGGTGATCCAAGCCCAGCCGCCCGCCGGCTCCGCTCCTGCCCCCTGCACAAGACCGAGGGCCGTGGAACCGCCGAAGGTCGGGATCTGCACGCCGCTGCGCACGAACGACAGCTCAGCTTCGCTCGTGATCGTGGCGAGGTAGCCGCCCAGTTCGGTGGCCCGGTCCGCGACCTCGGCGAAGGGCGTGGGCGAAGGGAAGGACACCACTGCATACGCGTGGCCATTGCCACCTGCTGACGCTGGCCACGTCGCTGCGACCGTCGTTGGCCACGGCTGCGTGATATCGACGAGCGAAAGGTCGATCTCGCCATCGCCCCAGACGTTCTTCCCGCCGACGCGGATCAGGTACGACTCGCCGGCGACACCCTGGAACGCCGTGCGCGACGTCCCACCGGGACAGCCGAACGCATCGTCACCACAGGCCAGCAGCATGCCGTTGCAGGCGTCATACACGGCCAGGCGCGTATCGAAGCCAGCATGACCGCACGTCGAGACAGCGATGCCGTTGTCGAAGGGCGCAGTGCAGACGAACCAGACGTCATTCGTGAAGGCACCGCCGGTCTGGACATCGCTGCACTCGGTGATGAGCAACGGCCCATCGGTGTTGCAGTTGCGGGTCGTGAAGGGAATGCGGCCAAAGTCAAGCCGCTTCGGTGCTGCGCAGTTGTCATGTTCCGGCGCAATGCCGCAGAGGACCGCCGCCTGGTTGACGCACAGCACATCCCAGTCCGATGCGCAGCACGATGGATCCGCCGCACAGACAGCCGAGCAGCAGTTGATGTCGTTGCAGCCCGGTCCCTGATGTTCAAGCCCGCAATTTGCACCGGTGCCGCAGCTATCGGGCGGCGGGGGCGAGTAGGTCCCGACCATCGTGGTGTTGCCGAAGGCGACCTCGGTGTGAAGCAGGAAGGTCAATCCGGGGAGGGCGTCAACCGTGGTTTGACTGTCGATCGCCCCGATGGTGAGCTGCGACACCTGCATCGCACCGCCACCGATCGCGAAGGTCCCGCCGAAGGGCGAGAGCGAGTTCACATCAAGGGCACCGGCCGATGACGAGAACGGACTCGTGATCGTGTAGTCGCCCCTCACTCGCCACGTGGTCCCGAAGTCGGCTCGACCGGACGGAATGATGGTGGCCTGCGATGGTGCCACCAGCGTGGCCGAAAGCCCGGCGAGATTCACTGTGACCGGAACGCAGCCGAAGATGGGCGAACAGAAGAGGTCGTACCGGAGCGTGCCGCCACTGAATCCGAATCGCCCCTCCTGGATCACGACGCCGTTGTGTGGCGGCTGGTTGGGGCTGATCGTGAAACGACCGTTGCCGTCCATGGCTACGAGGATGGAATCCACATCGGTCTCGCTGTCCACGCCATCGGTGACGGTGATCGCGAGCGTGATGACCGCGGTCGCACCGGGGGGCACGGCGACGGGGACGTCGAATCCAGCGTCGACCCTGGACAGCGCGACCAAGAGTGGCAGCGTGGAAGCCAAGCTCCGGAAGAGGTTTGCCGCCGGGAGCAATCGGGTCATTGTGTTCATCGGTTCTTTGTGGCAGTCCACGGCCGCCAGAGCCATGGTACGGAGTTCAAGGTGATACTCGAGCCGGGCGGCGCAAGCGCGCCAAACAGAATTGCGATGACATTGTCCATGCGGCCGAGGTCGAGCCGCCACGCCTTGTCGGAACCAAAACCTCCACAACGGGCGGAATAACCTCCCAGCAAAGTTCTGATTTCATTGGAACTCGCCCGGCATGGGGCTAGGTTAAGTCCGTCCACCTTTCCCCCTTTCCCCTCAAAAGGTAGTCCACATCATGACCAAATTGCACTTTGCCCTAACTGGCGCGGTTCTTTTCGCAGCCTGTCTCGCGGCGCCCTCCGAGGCAACCCTCCTGTATGTCCGCTCATCGACCGTTGGTTCCTCGACCGTCTGGACGGCGTATGCGTCGCTTGAAGCCATGGCGGCGAACACAGGCGGCACCAACGTCGGGTCGAGTTCGTCGATCCTGTCCACCGATGGGGTCTTCACGGACGGCGCGTATGTCTACAAGACCACCAAGAACAACATCGGGCTCGACTACAACAACACGTACGTCCGCTACAACTCGCTCGCTGACCTGAATGCGAACTCGGGTGGCTTCGCCATCCAGATGACGCAGGGCATGTACTACAACGAGGACGTGATCGCCAACACCAGCAATGGCTGGATCTTCCGCACGGCATCCTTCGGCGGTTCCAACAACGTCGGCATGTACGCGTTCAACACCGCTACCGATCTCATTACGAATAACTCTTTCTATGCCTCCGGGTTCGCTGGCGGAGATCAGAATGGCGACAACAGGTACTGGGCCGGCACCGGCAGCACATGCTGGCGGTCCAATGTCGTGAACGGCGTGGTGCAGAGCTTCAGCGTCTTCGCGAGCGGCCCTGACCTGTACAAC
>VGXJ01000241.1 GCA_016873375.1 Phycisphaerae bacterium | reverse complement strand
ATGGCCGTATACAGCCGATTGAGGACGAGGACCTTGGTGTCCAGGACGCCGACCTGAGAGCTCATTCTCACGCACCTCCGAAGGCGATCCGGGCCTTCTCCAAGGATGCTACCGGACCTGACCGAAGCAAGTGCGATTCCCGCGCACCTTCATGGGATCCTCACTCGGTCACTTCAGCAGCATGAGATTCAGGGTGACGAAGAGGCCATTGTTCAGCGCGTGCCCGACCATCGGCGCCACCAGACTGCCACGCAGTTCCCTGACGAGGCAGAAGCTCATGGCCAAGGCACCGAGGATCGGCACGAACAGGATCCCTTGCGGATGGATCGCCGCGAAGACCAGGCTGCTGAGCAGCGCCGACACGACCATGCTCTCCCAAAGGCTGTAGCCGGTCGCGCCACGCAAGCCGCGATAGAGCCCACCTCGAAAGAGGATCTCCTCGAGGACGGGCGCCACGACCGCCGCGACGAGGTACCAGATGACGATGCCGCCGGCCGAGCTCGATCGCAGGCCCTCCTGCAAGGGATGACTGGCGTCTGACAGCGATCCGCCGAACAGCCAACCCAGGAGCAGCGAGAGCACCAACCCCACCAGCACCATCGGTACGGCCATGCACCACGCGAGCACGCCCCATGCGGCCTCGCGCACGAGGCCAGCACCCATGGTCAGTCCGAGCTCTCGTCGAAGCTCGTTCCAAGGCATCCCCCGCATGATCGGCCACGCCAGCGCCAACAGCCCAAGCGCCTGGAAGGTGATCACGCCGATCGTGCCGAGACCGCCAAGGTCCGCGCGCGAAGCGACCACGCCAAGCACGACCTCGTAGACGACCCACGCCGCGAACAGTTCGATGTGGATGGCCTGATGGCCCAAGAGCGTCGGTGCGAGCCTCGACATAGGCGCGCCGCTCGAGGCCTTGACGGAAAGGATGACGAGCGTGACCACACCGACGGCGAGCGCCACGAAGGCGATGCCGAAGAACCCGACGACCGAGATCGCGATGCGCGTGGCGCGCTCGGCAACCTGTGCCCCGAGCGCGGCATCGTCGGTTGCCATCGACTCAAGCAGCGATGCCGATGCCCCCAAGGGCGCAAGCGTGTCGCGGGTCACTCCCTCGGGCAGCGCATGTGCCGCGTCGCGGCCCTCGGGCATCGAACTCGACGCTCCCGAATCGGGCGAACCCATCGTCGCAGCCTGCGCCAAGCAGGCCTTGACCTGCTGCACCAGGGCATCCTGCGGCAGCTCGGCCTCGAGCGCGTGCATCATGTCGCTCGCCGCCGCGTCATCACCCATCCAGCGCGCTGCGATCGCGAAGGAAAGCCGCTCCAACGTGCCTTGCGCCCTCAGCGGATCGAGCGACGAGAGCCCAGCGCCCATCGCTTCCGCGCCGGCCCAGGACTTCATCGCCACCACCATCTGGATGGCCGCGTCCGCCTGCGGGCTGACCATGGTCGGCGCAGCCGGCACCGAGGCCTCGTCGGCATCGGACTCCATCCATCCGAAGCCGCCTGTCAGCATCCACGCGCATCCCGCGAGGATCGTCACCCAAGCGGCCATGGCGGAACGAGCCGAACCCGGACGCGGTCGCAGGCCAAAGGTCGACATGGTCATGCCGCGCATCGTAGTCTAATTCGTTGTCTTTCGAGGTCGTTCGACAACACTTCGGCAGCGCCACGCTCGCCATCGGGCTTGTCCCCGCCCATAACCAACTCACTTCTCCCTTGACGGCACGAGCGTTTTCTGTATCCTCCTCGATCCTTCACTGCCCGAGCGCTGGGTGCGCTCCGACCGGTGTTTGGATCAAGGAAACGAGCCTCATCATGCCCCGCCAGACCTATCACGCGAAGCCCGGCCAAGTTCCCGCCTCGTGGCGTCACATCGACGCCGATGGCAAGGTCCTCGGCCGCCTCGCCACCGAAGTCGCCACCATGCTCATGGGCAAGCACAAGCCCGAGTACACGCCCAACGTCCTCTGCGGCGATTGCGTCATCATCACCAACGCATCCAAGGTCGTGCTCACGGGCAAGAAGGCCGACCAGAAGACCCTCCGCAAGTGGAGCGGCTACCCGGGCGGCCTCAAGGTCCGCACCTACGCCGACCTCCAAGAGAACGACCCCTCGCGCATGGTGACTGAAGCCGTCATCCGCATGCTGCCGCGCGGCCGCCTCGGCCGTCGCATCCAGCGCAACCTCCGCGTCTTTGCCGGCGCCGAGCACACCCACCAGGCCCAGCAGCCCATCGCGGCCAGCTGAACCGGACCCGAACGACCAACGCACAGACGACCAACGAAGGACTGAAGACGAATGACCACCGAAACAATCGCCCCCAAGAAGGCCTACGCAACCCGCAGCGCTGATGCGCAGGGCTGGTATTGGGGCACTGGCCGACGCAAGACTGCCGTTGCACGCGTTCGCGTGAAGGCCGGCAACGGCGAGTTCATGGTGAACGAGCGCCCGATGCAGGAGTTCTTCGTGGAGGACCGTGATCGCAAGGCGATCCTGAACGTCCTCGACAAGACCGCCCAGAAGGGCAAGATCAACGTGCGCGTGACCTGCACCGGCGGCGGCTTCACCGGCCAAGCCGGCGCCGTGATCATGGGCCTTGGCCGAGCCCTGCTCTGCTACGACGCCAACCTCGAAAGCATGCTCCGCGAGCACGGGTTCCTGACCCGCGATGCGCGCGAAGTCGAGCGCAAGAAGCCCGGCCAGTCGGGTGCCCGTCGTCGCTTCCAGTTCTCGAAGCGCTGATCCGGCGTCCCGCTCCGGCGGGAACCACCGAACCTTCCACAACGCCGCCCACCTGGGCGGCGTTGTGCGTTGTGCTCCCGTCGCCCGTGGCCAGTCAGTGCGTCGCAAGCGACGCCCGCCACGCCCTGCGCGCGGCATCGGCGGCTTCCGCGACGCGAACGTTCATCACGCTGCGCGTCGTCGCACGATCCACAGCCATCTCGTCGATGGATCGAGGTCGATCGCCGCGCCAACCATGCACCGCGGCGAGCAGTTCGAAGGCTGTTCCTCCGAGCAGGAGCGCACCGGCGTGCTGGCCGCAGCCCGAGGCGACGGCCCCGATCCACGGACAAGCGTTCAGGACGGCGTCACTGAGCAAGACGGGCTGTTGATGCATGGCAGGTGCGCGCCCCGGCACATGCAGGTTGGGCTGGCGCACGAGCTTCTGCTCGAACGCCAGCTGTGCGACACGGTCGATGCGAAGGCGATTCGGCGCAACCGTCGAGAGATCGATCTGGAACGCTGCGTGAACGATGCAGGACTGTGCCAGCTCAACGGCCCTGCGCAGCGGATCTGCCGGAAGCTGCCTCACCGGGGCTTCCATCATGGCCGCAAGTCGTTGCAGGACGCCGGGCGTGTGCCATGCCACCAAGGTCCGCAGCAGCATGCC
>VGXJ01000240.1 GCA_016873375.1 Phycisphaerae bacterium | reverse complement strand
TCGAGGTAGCGGGCGACATAGTCAAGGATGCTGCTGGCCTCGGGGATCTCCGGGTTGGTCGTTTGACCGCTTGGCTCGAAGTGCATGCCGCGGAAGCGGTCGCACGCATCACGGACCGTCAGCCCGTGCTGCAGTGCCAGGCTGAACGCGCGGCAGAAGCCTTGCACCAGTCCGGAGAGCGTCGAGCCTTCCTTGCTCATCTTGATGAAGACCTCGCCCGGGCGGCCATCCTCGAACAGGCCGACCGTGAGGTAGCCCTCGAAGTGGTTGATCGAGAACTTGTGGGTGACCGACTTGCGGGTCGACGGAAGGCTTTCGCGACGATTGATGATGGCCGTCATGGCAATGCTCCCAGAGTCTCCAGCCGAGCGCCGCAGGCGTCGGCTGCAGGGGTGGACCGGCGTCCTGCCGTTCCACCATGCTGCACCTCGCGGTCATCGACTTCCGGGGCGGCCGGGCTGCACAAATCCCCGACGGTCGTCTGCTAGCGTTTGAGCATGGTCAAGCTGCAACGAGCATGGTCGGATTCGGCACGAACCGAAGGCGAACATCGTGTGCTTGGGACGATCGGTGCCACCGGCATGATCGTCGCGGCGATGGTCGGCAGCGGCATCTTCGCCTTGACGGGCCAGTTCGGGGCCTCGGTTGGATCGCCGAGCGGGGTGCTCGCACCGTGGATCATCGGAGGCGTGCTTGCCGTGTGCGGGGGATTGTCGCTGGCCGAGCTCGCTTCGATGCTGCCGTGCTCAGGAGCAAGCATCGAGGGGGCTCGCCGCGCCTTTGGGCCGACCATCGGCTACCTCGCCGCCACGGTCACCATCCTGGCTGGTTACTTCCTTTCCACGGCGGTCGTCGCACTCTTCCTTGCCGAGTACATCGACAGGTTGATCGCCGCCGATCTGCCCGATGCGGTGTTTGCGGCCGGCGCCATCCTGCTTGCGCTGGTGTCCCAGCTGCCCGGGCTTCGTCTGGGCTTTGCTTTCAACACCGTCCTCGCCGTGGTCAAGGTCGCCGTCATTTCGGCCTTCGTGATCGGTGGGCTGTCCGTTGAGGTCACCGATCGGCTCGTCGCCGCCCCCACGGGCGACGCACCTTCGCTCGCGTCGCCGCAGGTGGCGTCGGCTGTGCTCCTGGTCAGTTTCGCCTATCTGGGTTGGTCGACCGGCGCCGACATCGCGGGGGACCTCCGCGATCCGGGGCGCACGCTTCCGCGAGCCATGATCGCCGCAATCGTGGTGGTCGGCCTGCTTTATCTGGGGGTGAATCTCGCCTACCTCAGGGTGATCGATCCTGGCGCTATGGTCGAGGCCGATGGATCCGGCATGCGGGCGATCGGCTCAGTGGCGGCTGGGCTCCTGTTCGGCCCCGCCGTTGGCTCGGCAATGACGGCTGCCATCGCGCTCCTGCTCCTGTCCACGGTCGTGTCCGGGGTCATCACCGGAGCACGGATCCTGGAATCGATGGCTCTGGCGGGTGAGATCCCGGCATGGCTCGGTCAGCGGCGCTCCGACGGCGTGCCGCAGCGTGCGCTGTTCGCCGTGGCGGCGTTCGCGTTGGCATGCTTGGCCATCGGCTCGCTCGGTGAGCTGCTTGATCTGCTGACGGTGCTTGTGAACGTCTTCAGTACGCTGACGGTGGCGGCGCTGTTCGTGCTGCGCCGGACAATGCCTGATGCCCCGCGACCCTTCAGGGTGCCGCTCTATCCGTGGGTGCCCGCGATCTATCTGGCGCTTGCCGGCTGGACGGTCCTGTCGAGCATCATGACAGGAGGCGCACGTGCCGCATGGGCTTCGTGCGCCTCCGTGATCATCTTGCTGGCGCTGCGCCCGCTGTTTCGATGGCTCCCAGCACGCGCAGGGTGACTGCCGCGTCGACCCTCAGGGGCCGACCCATGCACTCACTCAGCGTCGGCCTTCTTGCCCTTCTTGGCCTTCTTGGCCTTCGGGGCCTCGCCCTCGGCAGCGGCTTCCTCGGCGACCGGAGCCGGAGCTTCCTCGGTGGTCTCGGGCTTGCGGTCGATCTCGAGGACTCGGTCGCTCTTGACCATGACATCGATGTCGGTCTTGAGATCGCGGTCGAACTGAATGGTCACCGAGCCCGAACCGACGCGGCGGAACGGCTGGCTGAGTCGCACGGCGCGAGTATCGACGCCGAAGCCCATCTTGATGAGTTCGTCGCTGATGTCGCGCTGCGTGACCGCGCCATAGAGCTGGCCTTGGTCATTGGTGGAGCGGATGAGCGTGACGGTGACGCCGGTCAGTCGCTCGATGAGGGCTGAGCGCTCGGCGCGCTGCTTGGCCACTTCGGCCTCGGCGCGTGCACGGGCTTCCTTCAGCGATTCGATCTTTTCCTGCGTGGGGTGCTCGGCCAGCAGCATCGGCAGGAGGTAGTTGCGCGCAAAGCCTTGGCGCACGCGAACCACCTCGCCAACCAGGCCGAGGTTCTCGACGGTGTCGAGCAGCAGCAATTCGATGTGGGATGCCATGGGTCGTTGTCCTTTCGTGAACGAGAGTTAGGAGCCCGCCCAGCCCCAGCGTGAGTGTGCAGACGATGCACAGGCGGAGAAATGAGATGTGAGTCGCGCAGTATGGCATGGCAGGCGCGCGGGGGCAAGCCTGCGGTAGCCCTTCGCCGGGGCGTGCCATCCCATTGCGCGGGTCGGAAGCGTCCGAGCCGCCATCTACGGGGAATAACACGGGGTGGACCAAGTGCTCCGACGCACATGGGCCACCCCGAGTGTCTTGGGGCGAAGTTTGAAGTCACGCACGCTGCGCTCACGCGCTGTCAGTCTTGATGACGGCGTGCGCCGGCGATGGACAGGATCAGAACGGAATGTCGTCGCTCGGGAGCGGCACGTGTTCGCCGCCGCCGCTGCCACCACCGCCTGCGGATCCACGACCGGCGCGCGCGAAGCCGCCGCCACCACCACCGCCGGTGCCGGAGCCCTCGCCGCGGCTGCCGACGAACTGGAAGTTCTCGATCACCACGCGGAGCTTGGAGCGCTTCTCGCCTTCCTTGCTCTCCCACTGATCGAGCTTGAGGCGGCCTTCGATGAAGATCGGGCTGCCCTTGGTGAGGTACTGCTTGAGCACCTCGGCAGTGCGGCCCCACGCTTCGCAATCGACGAAGGTGACCTCTTCACGCTCCTCGTTGTCCTTGGTGCGGAAGCGGCGGTTGACGGCGAGGCCGAGCTCGGCCACGGCCTGATTGCCGGCGACATGCTTGAGCTCGGGGTCACGGGTGAGGTTGCCAAGCAGGATGACCTTGTTGAATGATGCCATGTGGTGTTTCTCCTTGGATGAACGGGCATCCTAGTCAGCCGTGACGCCACCCCCGCGAAACCGCAGGAAATTCGGCGGATCGCCATGAAAAAGGGCCGCGCCCGGGGGCACGGCCCTGATCGATCG
>VGXJ01000239.1 GCA_016873375.1 Phycisphaerae bacterium | reverse complement strand
TCCTGCGTGATGTCGATCGACTCAGGCATGGTCACGAAGGTGCGCGCCTGCAGCTGCAGGAAGATGCTCGCGGGTTCGCCCGGCTCGAGCGCGTCGGCAGGGGGAATGAAGCGCAGCACGAGGTCGATGCCTTGGCGGTCGGAGACGACCTGCGTGGCTTCGCGCAGGTCCTTGTAGGCGCGGTCGTACTGCTCGGAGAAGAGCTTGGCCTGTGCCTCGCGCATGCCGCTCGACCAGATCTCGAACTCCTGGCGGAAGGCGCCGATCGCCTGCTCAGCTTCGGCGCGCTCGGGGCTGTCGGGCTTGATCTGGCCGTACTTGTCGCGCAGTTCGGCGAAGCGGCGGTCGAAGTCCTCGCGGCCCTTGCGCTCCTCCTCGGCGACGGCGTCGCGCTCGGCCTTGTAGCGCTCGCCCTCGATCACCTTGTTCAGGATCTTGCTCACGTGCAGCGCGCCGATGTTCCAAGCGCGCGCGCCCTGCCCCCAGCCGGGGGCACCGTTGCGGTTGACGATCGCCAGCGGTTCCTTGCCGTCGGTGCCCGAGAGCAGCAGGCGGTCGGCGGGGCCGAGGTCGGTTGCGGGCACGGCATCGGCGACGACGGTCCGCGCGGGCAGGGCGGTGACGAGCAGGCTGGCGACGGCGCCGGCGCAGGCACCGGCCACGATGGCGCTGGGAAGCTTCATGCCGCCGATGCTAGTCCGCGGTGGCGGGGGGCATGGGGCGGCGGAGTGTCCCAGCCAGGCCCGCGGTTGCCGTCGTTCAGTCGTGGAAACCGGCGGCTTCCCGCACCAAGAAGAAGCCGTTGTCGTCTTCGTACGGATCGGTCGCCAAGGGTGCGAGCAGTTTGTCCGCGTCGACCCAATCTGCGGCGCGAACTGCCCGCGCTGCCCACATCCGGTGCTCAAATCGCTTTGACTTGAGACGTTTCACGATGTCTGCCTTCGGCTCCTTGGAGGCAGCGCTCCATGCCCCGAGCGCTTCAGCCGCGCGGACCTTGAGCTCGGCACCGCACCGCGGGACATCACGCTCGAGCCAGACCGTCCGAAGAGCAGTGCCGAGGTCTGCCATGCTCTTCTTGCGCTTGGCCAGAGCGGTCATCGTGGCTGCGGTCCGCTCGGAGAGGGACGCCGTCAAGGCTTCCAGATGTGCCTCGAGTTGGTAGTCGATCTCTTCGTCGCTGGTCCGCGAGAGCGACGCAACGAGCTCCTTGAGTTTCGAGGCATCCGTGAACACCACATCAAAGGTGAGATCGAGGTCGGACGGCATGGGGGGAAGGGTATCGAACTCGTCCGCACAAAGGACTTGTTGCGACGGTCAGATCCGGGAGCGTCTGGTGATACCCTCACATCATGAACACTGAACAGAGGGTATCGCGTGACCCCGTGGAAGCCTCAGGACCGCGATGTGAGGCCCAAAACGACGGTGATGAACCCAGCGTGGGGCAACGCGAGTTGGAATTGGAGCTTCGAAGATTCGACCTCGACGTACGACTGGGCAGGCAGGAGTACCTCCTTCAACTGTTCAGTCATGCGGCCGACCAACGCATGAAATCCTTCAACTTCTACGCCATCGTGGCTGCCGCTGCGATCACGGGGTCCATCGTTGCCTTCGAGAAGTGTCCTTGGCAACTTGTGGTGGCCATGGGGTTTGTCCATGTCGCCATGGGACTGGTCTTCTGCATCGTTGACATTCGAAGCTGTCGGTTGGTGTCGACGGCACGGCGCGCGTTGAGAGAGCTCGAGTCCGATCCATGTTTCGTTGCCACAGACCGCGTGATGCAGGTTGATGAAGGCAAGGTTCGAGGGAAGCGTGACTCAAGCCAGGGCTTGGATCGGCACCCCATCCGACGACTGATCAGTCAGTGCTTCGGTCACGAGGGCGCTACCTACACCCGAGCCTTCAACATCGCTTTCACGATCCAGATCCTCGCGGGCATCGGCTTGGCGCTCGCAGCGGTGTGGATCAAGGGGCCGATGGCCGCGGCGGGCCACTGAGCGTCACCTTGCACATCCTCGCTCCGGCCTGTCCGGAAGTGCTCGCCCCGATCGCGGTTGGCTGACTTCATCGAATGCTGCGGATCGGTCCTGATACTGATGTTCCACTGGGGTTGATCTTCCAGATCTGCGTTCGGCCATCTTTGCACTGCACCACGACCGTGTCGCCCTGCACGATGGCCGAAACCGCGTCGGCCCCGAAGATGTGGACGGGCGTGCTGGTTGGGAGCAGCAGCAACTGGACCTTGCCGTTGACGACGCGAACGACGTTCTGGCGCATGAGGAAGACCCCGTGAAGAGAGGAAGATGGCCTGCGGCGAATGGACGGCCGGCTTGCGGGCACTACCGAATCGAGGTCCCCGGTCCGGCATCGGGATCCCCGAATCCCGAGCGGGCATCGTACGACGATCCGTCCTCGCGAAGATACGTCGACTCTGTGCGGCTCCACACCAGGCAGCGGACGAGTCTTGAATAGGTTGGGTGGTCGCGGGCCCAAGACAGGATGTCGCTCCGATCCGTCAAACCATCGGGAATGGAGATGCGCTGCCACACCGTTGGCATCATGCGCACCATGAGTGAGATCGGGACCGGCTCGCGAGCCCATGCCTCCCATGCTGCCCGCGCGTTGCGCCGCTCATCGCTCTCAAGCGTGGCGACCTTCTCCGGAGAGATCGCGAGGGCACTCGCGATCCGGCCGATCTCCGCGTCCGAGGCGACGGTGTCGCCGTCGCGCTCGAGCTTCGCGATGAAGTTGCCCCCGACTTCGCCGCTCTTCCAGCCGGCCCGCAGCGCCAACTCGCCGGGACGAAGTCCGGCCGACTCGCGCGCCTGACGAAGGAATTCGGAAAGTCTCGTGGGCCCCATGTGTCATGCCTCTTCACGGCGAGGGCTCGCGGCGTGCGCGGAACCGATCGGCCCGACCGCCGCGACGAGTCCCGTCCGTTGTGACGGATTGTAGGATTCGCGGTTTCCCCGGAGGCCGTTGGGGATGCCAATGAACGAAGAGCAGATCCGAGCCGCCATCGTGCGCATCCTTGAGTTGCCCCAGACTCACCTACGGAGACCAGTACACACGGCAATGGTGCTGGGATCGATCTAGTCCCGTCTACCTGCGAGCACGAAAACCATGAAAGTGGTTCGCCGATCTTGCACGAATTGGGGGCTGCTCTGCGCGGGTGACTCACGCCGGGCGCGAGCTGTCGTTGCGGAAGTTGCAGCAGGGCTGCCGCAGCCCGCTGAACGGCACCGTGGCTCGGCGCGGCCTCAGCGGATCGTCTTCACCGGCCCCATCACCGACTTGCCGCTCGGGTTGATCTTCCAGACCTGGGTGCGTCCGTCGTCGCACTGCACGATCACGTTGTCACCCTGCACGACGGCCGACACCGCGTCGGCACCGATCGTGCAGTACGGCGTGCCGGCCGGTGGCCG
>VGXJ01000238.1 GCA_016873375.1 Phycisphaerae bacterium | reverse complement strand
TGTCCGGCTGCAAGCGTGCCTGCGCCGCGGCCGTAATGGCGCCGGGCAAGGTCGGCTATGTGTTCGGCGACCTGCCGGCGGATCCCGAGGGTGCTGCGGATCTGCTGGCCGTTGCCCGTGCGCACCAGGCGCGAGCCGATGGCTTCCTGCCCCGCGCCGATCGACCCGAACGGCTGCGCGCCGGAATCCTCGCCCGGCTGCCACCGCTCGATTGGCTTCGCGCCGACGCTGAGGGCGTCATCGCATGGCCGGCCTGATGCTCGAGTCATTTCCCGCTGACGCGATCGCCCCGTCGCTCCACCCCGGTGGGAGCCCGCGCCGCCGCGCTGTCGCGATCTCCGGCGCTGAGCCTGAGGTGCTGCTCGACGTGCTGCGGGCGGAGGTGAACCTCGCGGTCTGGGATCGGACCTTGCCGCAGCTTCTCGGCCCGGCGCTACGCCCGCTGGCCGAGGCCGCCCCCTTCACTGCCGTCACCGAAGACGAGCCGGACACCGCGGTGGATGCGCTGGCCGCCAAGTTGCCCGCCGCGGCGCCGCTTGACCTTCTGCTCGACATCCGTCGCCTTGCGACGATCTTCGCCGCGATCGCGGAGACGGGAGGCGCGGTGCGCGTCCGTCTTGAAGCCATCACCGGCCCTGCCTGCCACCGCTGGCATTCCGATGCCGTTGGGCTCCGCTTGCTCTGCACCTATCGCGGCCCCGGCACAGAATGGCTGCCGATCGCCGGCGGGGCGCGTGCCGCGCGCGGGATCGACCCCAAGGCGCTGCCCTGCGAACGCGGCCAGGTAGCAACCGGTGCGGTGGCGATCCTCAAGGGCGAGGGGTTCCGGGGCAATGCCGGCTTTGGCTGCATTCACCGCTCGCCGCCCGCCGGTCCGGGTGAACGCGCGCGCCTGCTGCTGTGCATCGATGAGCCTGGACGGATACCCCTGGAATGACCTCCATGACCGAGTTGGCGCGCGACACGCGCCTGCCTGTCACGGTGCTCTCCGGCTTCCTCGGCGCCGGTAAGACGACGCTGCTGAACCACGTGCTGGAGAACCGCGAGGGCAGGCGCGTCGCCGTCGTCGTCAACGACATGAGCGAAGTGAACATCGACGCCGCCCTCGTCGGCAATGCGGGCACGCTCTCCCGCACCGAGGAGAAGCTCGTCGAGATGTCGAACGGCTGCATCTGCTGCACGCTGCGCGAGGACCTCATGCAGGAGGTCACGAAGCTCGCGCGCGAGGGCCGCTCCGACGCGCTGCTGATCGAGAGCACCGGCATCAGCGAGCCGATGCCCGTGGCCGCGACCTTCGAGTTCCGCACCGGGGAGGGCTTCAGCCTGTCGGACCTCGCCCGCCTCGACACGATGGTCACCGTGGTGGACGCCCAGGCGTGGCTGCGCGACTACGCCAGCACCGCGAGCCTCCGCGCGCTCGGCCAGACGGCCGGCGAGGAGGATGGGCGGATGCTCGTGGACCTGCTGGTGGAGCAGGTCGAATTCGCCGACGTCATCGTGTTGAACAAGGCCGATCTGGTGAGCGAGGCGGAGCTTGGCCGGCTGGCCGGGCTGATCGCCACCTTGAACCCGCGCGCCGAAATCATCGCCAGCGTCAATGGCAAGGTGCCACTGTCGCATGTGCTCGGCACCGGCTGCTTTGATTTCGCGCAGGCCAGCCAGGCGGCCGGCTGGGCTCAGGCGCTCTCGGGCCAGCACCTGCCCGAAAGCGAGGAGTTCGGCATCACAAGCTTCGTCTGGCGTGCCCACCGGCCCCTGCACCCGACCCGCTTCAAGGCGCTGATCGAGGGTGATCTGCCCGGCGTCGTCCGCGCTAAGGGCTTCTTCTGGCTGGCGACCCGCATGCCCTGGGCAGGCTCCTGGCAGCTTGCCGGCGCGGTCGGCAAGCATGAGGCAGCGGGCTTCTGGTGGGCCGCACAGCCGCAATCGCGCTGGCCGGACGATCCCGAATGGCGCCGCGGCGTGATGGCGAGTTGGCGGGAGCCCTTCGGCGACCGCCGGCAGGAGATCGTCTTCATAGGCATCGGCATGGATGAGGCCGCGCTGCGCAAGCGCCCCGATGCATGCCTGCTGACCCAGGACGAGATGCGCGGCGGCCCTAAGGCCTGGGGCCGCTTCGCCGATCCGTTTCCGCGCTGCAGCACGGAGGCAGCCTGATGGATCGCCGCAGCTTCAGGACGGAGCGCGGCGACACCAGCTGCGCAGTCCATTTGCCCTCGAAACCCCTCCTACCAATCGAAAACTGGTTGCCATGACACGTCCCACCCCATCGGAAGCTGACGTCTCTCTCATCCGTCGCCTTTGCGTGCGGTTGGCGAAGCGCCCACTCACGGTGCTGCCTGTCACGCAGCGCCTGCTCACCCTCGTGGTCGTCCTATCCGGCGCCGCATTACCGATTTCGCATGCGCACACCCCACCGGTCGTCCTGCCAGGCCCCTGGGGAGAGATGCGCGAGGAATCACCGGCTCGGCCGCTCGCCGACGCCGGCGATGCCGCGATACGACTGCGCCAGCAACACATGCGCGCCGTCTCTTCGCAATACCGTAGCGTCGAGGCCCTTGCCATGGCCGAAACACCGCTTGCGCCGATGAGCCTTGCCGCGGCGCGCACCCTGCATGAGCTGGCAGAGCGCAACACGGCGCTGTTCGCGCCGGCGGTACCGCGTCGCACGCGCTTCGGTGCCAAGGCAGCGATTTGGCAGGAGCCCACGGAGTTCGCCGAGCATGTTGCGGGCTTCACCCTCGCCACGAGCCGCCTTCTCCAGGCGATCGAGAACAGTGAGGCGGAGAGCGTTGGTGCGGGCCTCGCGGCCGTGCGGCATCAGTGCCTCGCTTGCCATTTCCACTATGCCTATTGGGAAAACCGACCGGGCGTTGAAGGACGGCGCGTTGCTGCGCGGCCTTGATGGCCGCACGCGCCTCGACCTCCTCCCATCACGCAGAGGCCGTGCCTTCGGCAAGCCGCATCCACTCAGCAAGAGAACCATTGTCATGATGAGCCAGACTGTCGGGGTCCCGTATCTGCCCTTCCTCCAGCGTCTTCGTGCGGGCTTGGCGAAACTGACACTCGCGGGGCTGCTCGCCACCGGTGCCGCCGCGCCCGCCTGGGCCGATCAGCCGGCGCCGGCGAATGAGCAGGTGCTCCGCCTCGTCACGGCGAACATGCCGCGCTCGCTCGACCCCATCAACATCGATGCGCAGCGCATCATCAACAACGGCTTCGCCGAACCGCTGGTGCATCAGTCGCTCGACGGCGCCAGGCTGATCCCGGCACTTGCGCGAAGCTGGACGCTGGTGGAGCCGACCCTTTGGCGCATCGAACTGCAACCCAATGCGCGCTTCTGGAGCGGCGCGCCGGTGGATGCCGAGGCCGTGCGCGCCGCCCTCGAACGCCATCAGCGCGCCAATCCCCGCGCACGCGCCTTGCTACAAG
>VGXJ01000237.1 GCA_016873375.1 Phycisphaerae bacterium | reverse complement strand
GCCGCGCTCGTGCGGGCATGCGCCGACGAGGGCTACCTCGGCGACGCGCTTCGATCGCGATCGGTCGTCCAGTTCCCCGATGCGTCGATGCCGCCAGACCAGCTCCAGACGCTTGGCGAGGCGCGCTGATGGGGCGCTTGGCAGCCAGCGAGTTCAAGGGTTCGGGCTCACCGCGCGTGAGCCTCGAGCGGCTGTTGAATCCAGGCATCTTGGTGGTCCTTCCCGCACTGGCGCTGTCGCTGATCGGCGTTTCGGCGATCGGCACGACCGAGCCCGGGTTCGCATTGCGCCATCTGCTGTACCTGGCTGTCGGCGTGGTGGCGGCAGCTGCCGTGGCGTGGTCGCCATGGTGTCGACCCGCGAACCTCGAGCGGTGGAGTCCGTTCATCTTCGCGGCCTCGGTCCTGCTGCTTCTTGTCGTGATCGCGCCGGGCGTGCCGGAGTCGATCGTGCGTGCGCGCAATGGAGCACGCCGCTGGATCAGCCTGGGGTTCACGGATGTCCAACCCGCAGAGATCGCCAAGGTCGCCTTCATCCTCATGCTCGCGACGATGCTGCAGCGCACGCGCAGCCATCGCACGCTGCGGGGACTCGTCCTGCCGGGGTTCCTGGCGCTGATACCTGCCTCACTGATTGCGCTCGAACCTGACCTCGACACGACGCTGCTCTTCGTGCCGGCACTTGTGGGTGTGCTCCTGGCTGCCGGGTGCCGCAAGCGCCACATCGCGCTGTTCGCGGTGTGCGCCTCCATGGTCGCGCCGGCGGCATTCTTCGGTGGCGTGCTCAAGCCGCACCAGCGCGCGCGCATCGATGCCTATGTCGCGCAGCTGCAGGGTGATCTTCGATACCGAAACGACATCGGGTACCAAGCCGATCGTGCGACGACGCTCATCGGTGCGGGCGGGATGTGGGGCCTCCCTTCGGATGAGGCTGCCGTCGTGATCGAACGCAACCGGCTTCCTGAGGAGCACAACGACATGGTCTTCAGCGTGATCTGCTGCCGCTGGGGCGTGATGGGCGCGATCGGCGTCTGGGGATTGGTGGCCATGTTCTCGATCGGCTGCTTCCTCGTGGCCAACCACACGCATGACCCTTGGTCGCGCCTGGTGGCCGTGGGTGCGGGGTGCCTGGTCGGCGCGCAGGCGATCATCAACACTGGCATGAACATCGGGGCGCTTCCCATAGCTGGCATCAACCTGCCGTTCGTCAGCTACGGAGGAAACAGCTTGGTGGTTTCCTGGATCATGGTCGGCCTGGTCTATGGCCTTGCACTCTGGAAACCCCGCGGCGTGAAGCGTGAGTCGTTCGAGTTCGATGACGATCGCCGGCCTCGCGACGGCGGCATCGTGGGATGGCTTGCACCATGAGCGCGCCCCAATCGGCCGTCGACGCCCTTGGCGTGCTGGGCGTCGAGCTCGAGTCGGGCGATCTCGATGCACTGGGCCGATACCTCGACGCGCTCTACCGGGCCAACGCGACCATGAACCTGACGGCGGTGCGCGATGGCGAGGAGGCGTGGCATCGCCATGTCGTCGACAGCCTTTCTCTGCTGCCGTGGATCGCATCGACCGGTGCGACGAGCGTGATCGACGTGGGCACCGGTGGCGGCTTGCCGGGCATCCCGCTTGCACTGGCGGTACCTGAGTTGCGCATGACGCTGCTCGAGGCCACTGGCCGCAAGTGCGAGTTCCTGCAGGAGTGCGTGAATGCCCTCGGCCTGACGTCGCGCTGCAGCGTCGTGAACCTGCGGGCCGAGGTTGCCGGGCACAGACCTGAGCTGCGTGAGCGCTTCGACCTCTGTATCAGCCGTGCCGTGGCGCGCCTGAACGTGCTGCTGGAGTACTGCATCGCCTTCCCCAAGCCGGGGGGCCACATCGTGCTCATCAAGGGCGAGCAGGCGCAGGCCGAGATCGACGAGAGCAAGAAGGCGCTGCATGCGCTGCATGCGCAGGTCGTGGAGAGCGTGCGAACCCCCACGGGCACGATCGTCGCGATCGAGAAGTTGCGTGGCGCGCCGAAGATGTACCCGCGCGCGGATGGCGAGCCCAAGCGTCGACCGCTCTGAGCCGGAGGGCTCAGCCCGGCGGCAGTTGCGGCGGTGGTGGATCGACCTGCGGGCGCGAGCGGGCGACCGCCTCGCTCCATCGATACGCCGCGCGATCTAGCAAGCCGTAGACCTTGTCCCGCATGGCGATGGTTCGTTCGAATCGAGCCCGCGCCTCGCTCAGGCTTCCGCCTTGCGTGGGGTCTGCGTACTGTGCAGCGGCGGCATCGATCAGTGGTGCCGTCCAGCCTTCGCGGGTCAGTCGCATCCAGCGCGCTGCGCGAAGTTCGTGCACTCGGCCGTCGCGGCCGAGCACGCGCAGCGGTCCCAGCGTCCACGTGCCGCAGGGATCGGCGAGCGGCATCGCTTCGGCGGGAACGACGGGCCGATCCTCCTCATCGTGAGGCCAGCGCTCAAGCATGAAGAGCGCCTCGCGATCGTTCAGCAACTCGGTACCGAACGCAGCCGCAGACTCGCGCCCGCGCCGCAGGTCACTGGCTTGATCGACGGTCGGCTCCGGCGGCATGGTGTCGGTCGAGACGAGCGAGAGCACCGCCTCGATGGGTAGGGACCAGGTGCAGCCCGCGAGGCCTCGGTCGAGTGCCGCACGACACGGCTCCACGCGCGCAGGATCGCCATCCCAGGCGCACGTCGCGACGACTGGCGTGGCCAGCGTGACCACGCGGCCGTCGAAGCGCACCATCCACTGCAGCGCGACGAGGCCCGTGAGCCCATCCTCGCACTCGATGGCCGAGCGCGTGAAGAGCTGTTCGCCGCGCCACTCCTCGATCGAGGGATGGAAGATGGTGATGGCTCCGAGCGAGCGTGGCCACTGCGCCCATGATGGCCAGGATGGGTCGGGCACGAACGGCACCGGCTCGCCGGCTGCGGCAGGATCGACGGTGCGCGCGACGGCTTGATCCACGACCGTTGATGGAACGCCGGCACCCGGACCCGCGGGAACCTTCGGTGATTCGCCCCCGCCACAGGCGAGCAATGAAGCGCTTGCAGCAACGCAGCACGCAGCCAGAGGAGTCGCGGGCACGCACGCGCGCTGGCCGTCCGACATGCGCCCTCGCGGGATCCGCATCAGCACATCTCGATGAGCATGCTCACGGCGTTGCCCCCACCAAGGCAGAGGCTGCAGATGCCGCGCTTGCCGCCAGTTCGCTGCAGCTGGTGCACGAGCGTGCAGAGGACGCGCGCGCCGCTCGCACCGATCGGATGGCCGAGGGCGATGCCGCCGCCGCAGATGTTGAGCTTGTCCTCGCTGATGCCCAGGGGCGTGATGTCTGCGAGTACCTGCGCCGCAAACGCTTCGTTGATCTCGAAGAGATCGATGTCCTTCACGGCGAGCGAGTGGTCCTTGAGCAGCTGCTCGATGCCGAC
>VGXJ01000236.1 GCA_016873375.1 Phycisphaerae bacterium | reverse complement strand
GGTGCACCGCCGTGCCCGGGTGCCTGCCCCGCCGACCTTGACGGCAACGGGATCATCGATGGGGCCGATCTTGGCCTGCTGCTGAGTGGCTGGGGCACCGACGCCACCGGTGACATCGACGGCAACGGAACCGTCGATGGTGCTGACCTCGGCTCACTGCTGAGTGCGTGGGGCCCCTGCCTGTGATGTGGTGATGGAGCCCAGCGTGGCCGATGAGGCCGTCCGCATCCTTCAGGCCAATGCGTTGATCCCCGGCGTGGTGGCCGAGAGCGCTCGCCGCATGACCTTGCCGGTCGGATTGCGGGGCATCGCCGTGAGCACGCGGAACTCGCGCGGCACCTTGTAGCCCGGCAAGCGCTCGCGACACCACGCACGCACCGCGTGCTCATCGAAGGTTGCCCCATCGTGCAGCTCGAGGAAGGCGAGCGGGACCTCGCCGCGAGAGCCATCCATCATCCCGATCACGGCGCTCTCCTTGATCGAGGGCTCATGGTTCAGCACCTCCTCGATCTCCCGGGGAAACACGTTCTCACCGGCAATGATGAGCATCTCCTTGATGCGGCCAGTGATCGACAGATGTCCGTCTGCATCAAGACGCCCTTGGTCGCCGGTACGGAACCAACCACCAGCATCGAACGCCGCTGCCGTCTCCGTCGGCAGGTTGAAGTAGCCCTTCATGACATTCGGGCCCTTGATCCTGATCTCGCCGTCTTGCCCCTGCGGCACGGGCTTGCCATCTGCGTCGGCGATCAGGAACTGCACGCCGTCGAGAGGACGACCAACGCTCTTCCAGCGATACTCGTGCGGCAGGCACCAACTCACGACGGGGCTCGTTTCGGTGAGGCCGTAGCCTTCGGCGATCCGCTTGCCAAACGAATCGTGGAAACCATCACTCACCGATTGAGGCAATGGCTCGCCGCCGCTCACGGCAAATCTCAACGAGCGGAACGCATCCTTCGGCGCATCCTTGACCGAGCGAAGCGCGTTGTACATGCTTGGGATCGCTACGAGTGCCGTAGGCCGATGGCGCGCAGCCAAGTCGACGATCCGCTTGGGCATGAATCGCGCGGTGTAGACCGCCTTGGCGCCGACGGCCAGCGGCATCATGGTGAGCACGGTGAAACCGAAGCTGTGGAACTGGGGCAGCACGCCGAGGACGACATCGTGGCTGCCGAAGCTCGCCCAGTCGCGGACCTGCCGCACGTTGGCCCAGAGGTTGTCCTCGGTCAGCATCACGCCCTTGGGGCGACCACTCGTACCGCTGGTGTAGAGCAAGAGCGCCAGGTGATCGGCGCGGCTTGGCGTGCAGCACCGCGGCCGGGGCATGGACTTGACCGGGAGCTCCTCCATCCGCAGCGCCCGCACGCCGGAAGGCAGGCCCTTCGTGAAGTCAAGCATCGGATCGACCGTGATGCAGCAGTCGACCGAGGCGTCGCGGCAGACGTGCTCCATGTCCTGCGGCGTGAAGAGGTAGTTCAGCGGCACGCACGTGCGGCCAGCCATCCACGCACCGAGCGTGGCGGCCGGGAAGAGCCCGGACGTCGGCAGCATGATGCCGACCCGATCGGCCGTGGTCGAACGCTCGATTGCGGATGCGACATGGCACGCTGTCCACCACAGCTGCCATGCTGGCCATGATCGCTGATCGTCCACCACGACGGTTCGAAGCGGCCGGAGCGCAAGACGACGGAGGATGGCGTTGCCGAGCTGCATGGCGTGAGGTGTACAGTACGCCGCATGCCGAGATGCCTCAACATCGTCGCGTCCGCGCTCGTGCTCGTCGCCCTCGGATGCGAAACGACCAGGAGGGTCGGCACGCCGCTCGATCGTGCGCGCGAATTCTACGAAGACGGCGACATGGACGATGCGTTCTCCCTCGCCTCGGAGGCTGCAGCATCGACCGACGCCGCCACGGCGCAGCGTGGTCAGCTCGTGGCCGGACTTTCCGGCATGAGCATGGGTCGGCCCGATGCCGAGTCGTGGCTGCTGAAGGCATCGAGCGGCCCCGATCGAGAGAGTGCAGGGACGGCGCTCGCCTCCATGGCGACGATCCAGGAGCGGAGCGGGCGCATCGAGGCGGCAGCGCAATCGATGCATCGTGCCAGCATGATGCTCACCGGCAGTGAACAGTCGCGTGCCCGCAGCGAGGCCCAGCGACTGGCCAAGGCGATGCCTGCCAAGTCGCCGCCTTCGAGCGATGCGGCGAAGGCCGCCGGCCTCGGCTCGCAATCGGGCGCTCCAACTGTGGCGGGAACCAACAAGCCCGAAGCCCCGAAGAAGGCGGCCAAGACCAACCCGGCGAACAAGGCCCAAACCCCGCTGGCCAAGCCGACTTCGGAGAAGTGGACGCTCCAAGCGGGCGCCTTCGAGTCGAAGAAGAAGGCCGATGTGCTGGCTTCCGAACTCGAGAAGGAGACGGACGCGCGCGGTTTGCCCGTCCCCGAGGTCGTGACCGTCAAGGTCCGCGGCAAGACCATGTACCGCGTGCAGGTGGGGATCTACGACACTCGCGACCTGGCCAAGGCCGCACTCGAGAGCTGGGGCCGCAAGGGCATCCTGCTCGGGACGACGGACTGACGCGGCGATACCGAGGGCGCTCAGGTTTCGGCGTTCATCAGGAAGGTGGCGGCGTGCTCGAAGTACGCCATCATGGCTGGGCGGTCAGGTTGGGGAATCGCCGCATCATCGAGTGCGGCACGCATGACCTCGACCCAGTCGTTGCGCTCTTGGAGACCGATGCGGAACTGCATGTGGCGCATGCGCAGCCTGGGGTGCCCCTTGCGCGCGCTGTAGGCGGGCGGACCGCCGAAATACTGGATCAGGAATTCCGCCTGGTTGCGGATCGCCTCGTCGAGCTCTTTCGGGAACATCGGCCGCAGGCGCGGGTGCACCTCGATGCGCGCATAGAACGCTCGGGCGATCGCCCAGAAGGGATCCGGTCCGAGGCGGGTGTAGAGGCTCTCTTCGCTGGTTCCTGCAGTCGATGCATCGCTCATGGCAAGGGCGATGGTAGGGTGCCAGCATGCTCACCACGCTGGCGCTTGCGATCGGCTTGATGACAGCCCCGCCGCCATTGGCGCCCGCCGGCGTCAATGTCCCGCCGCGACTGGAGCAGAACAAGCCGATCCCCGCGTGCGTGCCCAGCGCGGGCTCGAGCCTCTTCAGCACGCTGCACCAAGCCAAGGCAACGGAGAAGGACGTGCCGGCGCCATCAGGCGTCAGTGATGCCGAGGCCCGCAAGGCGATCCAGCGGCTCTCATCGCCCAAGCCTGCGCTGCGCGAGGAGGGCCTGCGCATGCTGAGGACCTTCACCACCCCCGAAGGCCAGTGGGCGATCTATCACGCGAGCCGTGGGGCCGATGGCCCCATCACGATGCAGGTACTCGAGCATCTCGCATCGCTTGGCCCGTCCGGGCAAGCGGGCCTCACGTGGAT
>VGXJ01000235.1 GCA_016873375.1 Phycisphaerae bacterium | reverse complement strand
CTGCTGGCCACGCCATTCTTCGTCCTTTTCGGAAGCCTGTCCGACCGGATCGGGCGCAAGCCAATCATCCTCGCGGGCTGCCTGCTCGCTGCGCTGCTGTACGTGCCGATCTACCAAGGCATGATGCACTTCGCCGAGCCCTTCAACCAGGTGATGATGGTGGCGCTGGTCTTCGTGCAGGTGCTGCTGGTCACGATGGTCTACGGGCCGATCGCGGCGTTCCTCGTCGAGCTCTTCCCCACGCGCATCCGCTACACATCGATGTCGCTGCCGTACCACATCGGCAACGGTGTCTTCGGCGGGCTCACGCCGTATGTGGCGACGCTGCTGGTCGACAGGACCGGCAACATCTACGCCGGGCTGGCGTATCCGATCGCCATCGCAACGATGACCTTCATCATCGGGCTGCTCCTGGTGAAGGAGCGCCGCGGCATCTCGCTTGCGGATGGGTGAGGCAGAGGAAGCTCGCTCACGCGTACGAGTGCAGCCCGGTGATCACGAAGTTGATCACGATCCAGTTGAAGAGCATGACCGCGGCTCCGACGACTGCCAGGATCGCCGTCCACAGGCCCTTGTCCTTCACGCGCCAGCGCACGTGGATGAGCAAGGCGAAGACGATGAACGTGTTCAGCGCGAAGACTTCCTTCGGGTCCCAGCCCCACGGCCGGCCCCACGAGTGATCGGCCCAGATCGCACCCATGACGATGCCGGCCCAGAGCAGGATGAAGCTCAGCTCCATGAGCAGGAGCGTCACGCCGTCGAGCAGCTCTCCGAGCCCACCGCGCCCGGCTGCCGACTGGGCATCGTCACCGAAGCCCATCGCACCCCCGCCGCTTCCGCCGGCCATGACGATCGCGGCCGTGCCGCCGGCGCGCGCGTAGGTCGCGGGGCCGCCGCGCCAGCGGTAGAGCATGTACGCACCCGCGCTGATCGCCGCCATGAAGATCAGTGCATAGCTGAAGATGATCACATTGGTGTGGATGTAGAGCCACACATCGTGCAGCACCGGCATCATGTTGCTGATGTTGGGATTGAGCTGCACCGGCAGGAAGTGCGCGGCCATGAGCGCCACCATGCTGCAGGCGGCGGCCGTGAGCGCAAACCACCCCCGCACTGCGCGGCGCCACAACCAAAGCTCAAGCACCACCGCGCAGCAGGCCCCGAACCAGCTTGCGGTGGTGACGGCCTCGAACATGTTGCTGTTGGGCCAGCGCTGGCTGATCCACCAGCGCAGCATGACGGCCGCAGTCTGCAACAGGAACGCCACGCCGAAGACCCCGAGCCCCCACGCAAGCGCGCGCGGCCAGCGATAGACGAGCCCCAGCAGCAGCAGGATGATCGACGCCATGTAGACCAGCCACACGCGCGTGAGGTTGTTGTTGCGGAAGTACCAGGATTCCCAGCCCAATCGGGCCGTGTCGGGATAGACCGACGGATTCACGGCGTGCAGCGAGGCGGCCAGCGCCGCCACCGCCTTGGACGCCGCCGGTGCATCCTGCGCAGCCCACGCATCGACGAGGTCCTTCCACGCCCCCGCCACCGCCCGCTGCTTCTGCAGGTCGATGCCAGCGATCGGCACCTGATCGATGCCCGCGGCCTTCGCGCGCTCGGCATCGACGGCGAGCATCATGACCTCGCCGAGCCCGTGCCAGCGCTGCTGCGCATCGTCGGCAGCCGGCGGGATCACGAGCAGCCGGCCGAGCAGGTACTTGGGCTCGCGCACGCTCATGGCGCCCTGGATCTGGCTCACGACCTTCTCGGTCCGGATCAGGTCTTGCTCCATCTGGCGCAGCGTGGCCATGACCTGGGGCCGCTTGAGAAGCGCCGGCGAGATCAAGCCGTGCTTGAGGAACGCGTCCATGCGCGCCTGGGCATCTGCCTTCGCGGCATCGTCACGGACCGAATCGATGACGGCCTCGGCGATCGGCACGCGCGCGGCGGCGCCCTTCACGAAGACGATGTCGGCGTCCTCGTAGCTTTCGGGGCGCAGGAGCATGTCGAGGTAGGTGAACTCCGGGCTTTGGCCGTTGATCCGGCGCGGCCCGCTGACGAAGGACATCTGCGTGTTCGCGAAGCTGCCGAAGCTCTTCAGCCGGCCCTCGGTCTGCACGGCGACCTCGCCCAGCGGCAGGAGATCGACGGCTTCGTGGAAGGGCTTGGCCGCTTCCTGCGCACGCGCCGGAGTGGCCCCCACGACGACGAGCATCGCCACGAGGGCGGCGACCATGCCGCGCAACACAGCACGCGTGCGAGCTTGACCGGGCACGCGGATCAACGCGGCATCATCACCAGACAGCATGGATCGACCCATCACGCACCTCCCTTGGCATCAAGCGCAGCCACGGCCGCGGGCGACAGCTTGCCTTCGGCGCGGAGCCGTGCAGCGAGCGCGAGGGCAGCCTCGCGTTGGCGACGCTTGATGATCGGCTTGACGTAGAACGCGTAGCACATCCCGAGCACCGAGATCACGCACCCGAGCAGCTGGATCACCACGCCCTCGCGATTGGCCACCCCGAGCACGGTGTAGTTGAGGCCGCGGCTTGCACGGTCGCCCTCGAACCGGGCCTGGTCCGGCGGATCCCACTGCGCCTGGAAGAACCACCAGCCATCGTGCTCGACCGGCGCGTTCACACTGCACGGCACGGGCTGCGACCAACCCGCGCCGTCATCGAAGCGCAGCATGCTGGTGTAATCGCGGATCGTCGAGGCCTCGCCGGTGTAGCCGCCGATGTGCGTGGCCAGGATGAAGTCATCGAGCGCCACGGCGGTCGGCATCGGCTCGCGCAAGCGTGAGAAGAGGACCTCGGCCTTGCGACCGCCGCCCAGATCGACGACCGTCGGTTCGAAGGGATGCCGCCGAAGTGCATCGGCGCGGCGATCGAACACGTACGGGTGATAGTCGAGCCACTGCGCGCCGCCGCCGCCCGGCCCCGAGACGAGCGCACGAGAGAAGAGCTCGCGCGCATCGCGCTGGCGCTCCTCGGGCGGCACGATGAAGGGCTTGGTCACGGCGACCGCGTTGGGAAGGTACTCAAGCAGCGTGATCGTGAGGCCCGACGGCAGCGCGAACGGCTTGCCCACCTCGATCGGCTGCGGCGCCGAGCGCATCGAGCCGATCGAACTCGCGAGCCGGAGCTGGTTCGGCCCGGGACCGATGAGCACGGTCAGCAACGCGCCCTCCTCAGCCGGTTCGTAGACCATCGTGATCGAAGAATCGGGCGGCAGCGGTTGCTGCTGACCTTGGTCCTCGGGTGGCAGGTCGCGCGTCATCGACGGATTCGAGAACGCCCAGCGCCGCCAGGTGCGCTCGGGCGACATGATCTCGACGATGGCTACATCGGCCGTGACCTCGCCGATCGTGAGTCGATCCTGCACCGCGACGACGCGATACGACCAACCCGAGTCGGCCGCACCGATCGGCGTTGGCACAGCTGGCGCG
>VGXJ01000234.1 GCA_016873375.1 Phycisphaerae bacterium | reverse complement strand
CAATCTGCGTCATGGTGTTCGGCATATTCCTGCTCCCGGTGTGGTGGGAGGAAGGCACGCGCCACATCCGCGCCGAGCTTCCCGCAGCGCTCCGCGCGTGGATCCCGCTGCTCGCGCTCGTCCCGATCGCACTCCTGCGCTGGCTGTGGCTCGTCGAGCTGCGCCGCTACTACCGCAGCAGCGATCTCGCGTGAGGGCCGCGCCCGTTTCGATCGCCCCCCAGATCTTTGAAGGCCGTGAACCCGTTCGGAGAGCGCGTGAGATCAAGGCGGGGTTTCGCCCGTTTCGCCGCCGTTCGGATCAGGGGCGTCCGCTCTCTCCACAAACGCGAGAGCGCCGAACCCCCGCCACGGCGCGGCAGCAGGGGGTTTCGGCATGGTCTCCAGATGGGTCAGCCTGTAAACAAACCGGTCGACCTCGCGTGAGGCCGACCGGTTGAACTCCCCCAACTGGACTTGAACCAGTAACCTGGCGGTTAACAGCCGCCCGCTCTACCGATTGAGCTATAGGGGAATGGGGTGGGAAGAGTATCCGTTGCCGTCGTGAGGTTCAAGATCGGCGTTTCAAGGGGTTGCCTTCAGGTCCATTTTGGGTATATTCTCTCTCCCCCCCAAGGGAGCCACCCATGAAGGACAAGACCCACCCCCAGTACTTCCCCGAATGCAAGGTCCACTTCCGCGGCCAGGTCGTCATGACCGTCGGCGCCACGGTGCCCGAGATGAGCGTTGAAGTGTGGTCGGGCTCGCACCCCTTCTTCACCGGCCAGAAGACCTTCGTCGACACTGCCGGCCGCGTCGAGCGCTTCCAGCGCAAGTTCGCCGGTGGCTACTTCGGCAAGGACAAGAAGGCCGCCAAGTAGTTCCAATCGAACCCAACACCGCACGCCGCGCCATGACCTGGGGCGGCGTGTGTCGTTTTGTGCATCGACCAACCGACTGCTCCCCTGCTCAAGCCATTGGAACAACTCCCCGACAACCTCCTGCGCAAGCTCGATGAACTCAGTGCAGAGTGGACCTCGCTCGGCCGCGAGCTCGAGGACCCGCTCATCGCGGTCGATCACCGGCGCACGCGCGCGATCGCGATGCGGCGCTCTGCCATCGAACCGATCGCCACCGCCTTCACCCGCTGGCGCGCCCTTCCTGCCGAGGCCGCGAGCCTGCAGGAACTCGTCGACTCGGGCGATCCGGAACTGGCCACCATGGCCAAGGCCGATCTTTCGGCACTGGCCACGGAGCGCATGGCGCTGGCCGACACGCTGCAGGAAGCACTGGTCACGGCCGGCGACCGTGCCGTGGGCAACCTGATCCTCGAAGTCCGCGCCGGCGTGGGTGGTGACGAAGCCGGCCTGTGGGCCGGCGATCTCTGCGCGATGTACCTGAAGTTCGCGCAGCGACGCGGATGGCGCGTGGAGGAACTCGAATCCAAGGCGGGCGATGCAGGCGGCGTGTCGCAGGCGATCTTCGCGATCAGCGGCGCGAGCTGCTGGAGCGACTTGGGCTACGAAGGCGGCACCCATCAGGTGAAGCGCGTGCCCGCGACCGAGGCTCAGGGCCGCGTGCACACGAGTACCGCCACCGTCGCCGTGCTCCCCGAACCCGAAGATGTCGAGTCAGCCGTCGATCCCGCCGAGGTCAAGGAAATGGTGACAACCGCCCAGGGCCCCGGCGGACAGAACGTGAACAAGGTCGCCACCGCCGTGCACCTGATCCACCTTCCGACCGGCATCGAGGTGCGCATGCAGGAGACACGAAGCCAGGGACAGAACCGCGAAAAGGCATGGAAGCTCCTTCGCGCGCGCGTACTCGAGCGCCGTGAAGCCGAGGCCGCGGCTCGACGCAGCGACCAACGGATCGCAATGATCGGCAGCGGCGGTCGCGCAGAGAAGATCCGCACGTACCGATGGAAGGAAAACGTGGCGGTCGATCACCGCATCGAGCGGTCGTTCCCGCTGCACGGGCTGCTCGCGGGCGAGCTTGAGCCGCTGGTCGGCGCCCTGCGCGCCGCCGATATCGCCGAGCGCATCAAGGCGCTGTGACCGGTGCAGCCGGCGCTGCAGGAGCGGGCGCCGCTGCACCTTCGGGCTTCGGCCTGATCGTGCCGAAGAGATCGAGTTCCTGGAGTTTCCCCCCGCTGCCCACGATGAGCGTGTCAGCGAAGAAGCCACGCACATCTGGAAGCGGCTTGAGCTGGATCACGGCGACCATGCCCTCGTCTTCCTTGCGCGACTCGATCAGTTCTGCCGTCACGGGGCACGCCACGCCGCCCTTGACCGAGACCACGTCGAAGGGCGTCGTTGCATCCTTCGACTGCACTTCGATGCGGACCCCTTCGACGGGATCGATGCGCCCCGCGTTGATCCGGTACTCCCGCATGCGCAGCACAGGGCGCTTGATGGGATTCGCATTGCGGATGCGCACATCCACGAGCCCACAGTTGGGGTGATCGGTCTCGACGATCCAGAAGTCGCCGATGGCCTCGCCCTCGGGGAAGGACCAAGCGAGCTTGTGCCGCGGATGCACATCGCCGGGGGCTTCCTGCGGAACGATCGTGGCAGGCTTGCCGTTCACCGACAGCACACGGAAGGGCGTGCCATCGGTGCTCTCGATGATGGTCTCGCCGGCGCGCGCGCGCTCGCCGACGAGGTTGATGTAGGCCGGCACCGCGCGGACCGGCAGCGCGACCTCGCCCTGCACGGCCACATTGACGGGTCGCGCATAGCCCTTGGCGATGATCTTGAGCTGCGAGCGCCGCATGCCTTGCATCGGCGCGCCGCTGAGTTCAGTCTCGATGACGAAGCTCTTGCCTGGCTCGATCGTCACGCCCGCTGCGTCATTGATCGTGGTGCACTTGCATGACGCGGTGACGCTGAGCAGCGTGACCGGCGCGGTGCCGCCGTTGGTCAGCGTGACCGTGCCGCGCGCGTTGGTGTTGGGGAGCATGAAGCCGAAGTCGAGTCGCTGCGGCGTGACCGTGATCGGCGGAGGGGCATCGATGGCCCCTTCCTGGACCGGATCGGCAGGCTCGCGCGCAGTGGGCGCATCGGCAGCTTCGCGCGCATTGGGGCGCGGGGGCCGCGCGCGAGTGCGCTCACGCTCAAGCCGAGGATCTTCGCCCTGCCCCTTCTGCTTTGGAGTGGGCGCTGCGGGCGAGGCCGCTGGGGCGGTGGCGGGCTCATCGGTCGCTTGGCCGCTGGGCGCCGGGGCCGTTGTGGGTGGGGTCGGGGAAGGGTTCTGAGGGTTGACTGGGGCTGAAGCCGCGCAGCCGAGCGCTCCGAGTGCAGCGAGGCATGTGGCGAGGCGGGGCTTTCGCGCAGCGACATGGGAGAGCATGAGCGGGAGCCTATCCGCCGAACCTCGTTTTTGCGCTGGAATTGCGGTTCGACGGGTTGGTACGGCGCGCAGCGCCAGAGGTTGCAGTCGTTGGGAATGATTCCATCAAAAAATCTT
>VGXJ01000233.1 GCA_016873375.1 Phycisphaerae bacterium | reverse complement strand
TACGGCGGCGGCACTGAAACGGGCAACCGTTTCAACGCTGGCGCCAATGCCATCGCATACATGAACTGCTTCACCGCCGTGAGCGCAGGCCAGAATCAGCTTGCCTTGGAAAGCGCGATTGTCGGCATCCGACGCATCGCGACGGCGGGAGCGTTGCTTGATGTCGGCATCAACATCTACGCCGCTGAGATGACCTTTGACGGTACCAACTTCGGCCGCGGTGCCAACACCCTGATCTACTCCTCGGCGTCGCTCGGCGGCGGTGCAGCAAGCGTGACCCAACTCGTCAGCACTGGCGCACTGTCTGGTGTCACCCTGAACCTGGAGACCACCTCGAACGCTGGCCTTGGCGGCTGGTGGATCGGCGTTGAATTCACGGGTGCCAACGCTGCGAGCACTGCCAATGGATGGCGCGTCGTGAACGCCCCGACAACTGGTGCGTCCATCAATGGATTCGGGGCGTTCAACCTCAACAACAGCAATGCCTTTCAGGCGTTCTTCGCCTTCGGCACCCCGCCGGGATCGGCTCCGAGCCGCATGATGGTCGACGTGAACGGCTCGCTGGTGCCGGCTCCAGGCGCGATTGCGCTTCTGGGCGTGGCTGGTCTGGTCAGCCGCCGCCGCCGCTGAAGCCAACGGGCTTGGCCCGACCCGGTTGGGCCCTCTCTTGGAACTCGGCACCGAGCGTCCTCGTGGCGCTCGGTGCCCTTGTTTTTGCGCCGCCCCGTACCCATTTCGGCGGCCTGGCCGATTTCATCTTGCCTCGACCGAGGTGGTTGCAATACTTGGATCGACCGTCCACATCAGCACAGAGGAGCCTCGGACCATGCGCACCAGCTTGGCGATCATCCTGACCGTTGCCGCTCCAGCCCTTGCTGACGAGATCGGTTACGAAGAACTGGCGGCTCGACTCGGTTCCGCCGTGCCGACCGGCGCGGGCGTTCCAATCGTGCAGGTCGAGGCCAACGAATCAGCGGGCCTCAGCTACCGCCCGAACGGCTCGGAACCTGACTTCGCAGGGAAGTCGTTCACCCTGATGTCGGGCGCCTCGGCGAACAGCGGCCACGCCACGTTCGTGGGAAAGAACCTTTATGGCCAGTACGGCATCGCCAAGGGCATTACCCAGATCAGCTGCTTCGATGCCAACAACTGGCTGTCAAGCTACCTGCGGCTGGGCCAAGGGCAGTCGGCATTGCCACTCGCACCAACCAACGGCTCAAAGCTCTTCAACTGCAGTTGGATCGGATCAGCGGGGGTCAATACCGACAACGAAATCCTTCGACGCGCGGATTACGCCATGCAGCGCGATGGGACGCTGGTCATCGCAGGCGTGAACAACGGGGCGGGAGGAGCCGTGCCTGCGCTCATGGGCAGTAGTTTCAACGGGATCTCGGTCGGCCTGCTCAACGGCAACCACAGCTACGGCGCACCGCCCGCGGGCATCGACGGCGCTGGCCGGCAGAAGCCTGAACTGGTAGCCCCGGGGGAATTCACGAGTTTCTCCACACCAGTCGTCAGCGCCTGTTCAGCCGTTCTCTACCAATTTGCGAACGAACTCCCGTACAGCTTGAACGTGAATCGCCGCAGCGGCGTGGCCGTCAAGGCCTCACTCCTGGCTGGTGCAACGCATGGCCAAGCATGGTCAAACGGCGCTCCGCAATCAGGTGCATCCCGCGGCGTGGCCACCACGCCCATCGACCCGGTCGTGGGCTTCGGGACCGTCAACGTCGATCGTGCGCACCGGATCCTCTCTGCCGATGAGGCCATCGGCCAAGCCACCGCAAGCGCCGCGATCTCAGGTCCTTCAGTCGGGCTGGCCGCCTGGGAGTACGAGGTGATCTCATCGACCACCTTCGAACGTCACTGGCGCATCGATGTCCCCGGCACCGCCGACGTTCGCGTGGCCTTGACCTGGAACCGCAACCCCGCGTCGAGCCAGTTCACGGGTTCGGCCCCGATCCTGCAGAACAACGACATCAAGCTGCAGCGCATCGTGAACGGACAGCCTGTGTCCATGGTCGGCGATGCCGGCGTAAGCCTTTTCGGCTCCGGAAACGTGGTCAGCCAAAGCGCGGTGGACAACGTGGAGCATCTTTCAATCGATGATCTCGCACCAGGTTCGTACCTGCTGTCCGTGAACCGCGTCACGACCACCGGCTTTGCAACGATCGCCGCGCTGGCATGGATCGTCGATGTCACGGCTGTGCCTGGCGATCTCAATGGCGACGGCGTCGTCAATGGCGCCGACCTCGGCCTGCTCCTCAGCAATTGGGGCGGCTCCGGCGTCGGCGACCTGTCTGGCGATGGCGTTGTGGATGGCGCCGACTTGGGCCTCTTGCTCAGCGCTTGGTCCTGACCACGAGCGACGACGGTTCCTCGACCGTCACCTGCTCACCCACATGCCGGCGTGCCACTCGGCCGACGGGCCAACGGTCAGTCGTCTCCAACAGGACCCACTCCCGGCGCCACGCGCGGATGCTGTCGTCGCCCGTGCGCATCTGGAGGCCAAGGCCCACCAGCGTGTGATCCTCGGTGTGCACCAAGACGCTGTCGCACACTTGGGTCGAGTTGAGCAGCGAGCACAGCAGGACGGCCTTCGAATCGCAATCGCCGCTGGCGCGGGACAGCGTCGCAGCCGGCAGCATCACGCCCATCTGCTCACGCTCGGGGTCGTCGCTGGCTTCAAGGTTCTCGCGGTAGGCAAGAGCTTGGACGAAGCCCGCCATGATGCACGCTCGGCCGCGGATGCTGGTCGCTCCCGCTCGACGTGCAGCCTCCTCAAGCCGATCGGCCATCGCATGCACGGTGGGCACACCGCGACGGAGCATCCACGGGTAGTCAGGCGAGACGACCTCGTCGTTCAGTCGAACGCCACGCGCATCGAGCAGTCGATCGCGCTGCAGCGCGCCAAGGTCGTACTCCTCCTGCGTGCGGTAGCGGAACGAGATCTCGTCAGGATGGAAGCCGAAGCCGTTGATCGCCTCCTCGACATCCGCCGAATCGATCTCGATCGAGACGCCGATCTCGGGGCCATGCGTGCCGCAGTCACGCACGTCGCCTCGCCATGAGCGGATGCGCTCGGCGTTGGGATCGCGCCAAGTGACCACGGCATCGGGGCAGATCCAGGATCGCTCGGCCGCGGGAGCGTGACGAGGCGGTGTCCATGACGAAGCATCCGCCGGTGCGGGCGACTCAATTCGTGCTCGATCCACACGGATCGCCGCAGAGCCACCTGCGCGCCGCTGGATTCGCGGCATCGACGCCACGCGAACGACAACCCTGTGGTCGTTCGCTGCTGGCGTGCTGGCGTGCTGCCATGCCTCGAGCCCCACGCGCATCCACGCCGCCACGCCGATGGCGAAGGCAGCCGACCCGAGCATGGAACCGAGGGAGCGCATGGTCCTGTTTCGTCGACCGAACACCCCTGGCTCGCCAGTCAACCTGCCGCAATGC
>VGXJ01000232.1 GCA_016873375.1 Phycisphaerae bacterium | reverse complement strand
CGGGCTGGACAGTGGAAACTCGTAAGTAAAGACAGACTTTTTTACTGTAAAAAGGCATTGAAATTTCAGGCATTCATTGGACTCCTCTGAGCGAAGCGATCGATGGCAGGGGGTTAGGTATAAGATGTTTTGGGAGTAGGATTTAGAACCGTTCTGAGGAACCTTTAATCTCTTTTCATCACTACCTAAAGACTACCTACAGCGGTAAGTCATTGATTCGTAACGTAGTATACTAATGAGTGGGAATAGTCACAATACTCAATGAGTGCCCGATGCGCGGAGTTTTCGGTTTAGTCAAAAAATTCCATCTCGTGGCGGCGACGGCGCTGATCGCGCTCGTTGCCCCGTTCGCGTCGGCGCAGGACGCCCCGATCAAGACCGAGCGCTACACGCTTAAGGTCGAGACGCTCGCAAGCGGACTGTCATCGCTATGGAGTGTGGCGTTGCTGCTTGCAACATTGGTGGGATTCGCCGGCGTGCTGCTGGGCGCCACCGGCTGCCAGTCGGCCGGCGGCGTGCCGTCGGCGAAGATGATCGCGGACGACTCGGACGGCCGCAACTGGCCTTCCTTCGGCCGAACCTACAGCGAGCGTCACGCGAGCCCGCTGCAGCAGATCGACCGCAGCAGCGTGGGGCGCCTGGGGCTCGCGTGGTCGATGGACCTGCCGCGGATCACCAACGGTGCGACGGTGCCGCTCGCCATCGACGGCACCATCTACTTCACGGTCGGGCAGAGCATCGTCCACGCGGTCGAGGCGGCGACCGGGCGGCTGCTCTGGCGGCACGATCCCGAGGTCACCAAGGTCGCGAAGAGGAAGCTGCGGATCACCTGGGGGCCACGCGGCATCGGCTACTGGGAGGGCAAGATCTACGTCGGCACCACCGACGGGCGGCTGATCGCGATCGATGCGCGCACCGGCAAGCAGGTCTGGAGCGCACAGACCGTGGACCCCGGCAACGAGCTGACGATCACGGGGCCGCCGCGCGTGTTCAACGGCAAGGTCATCATCGGCAACGCCGGCAGCGAGTTCGGCGCGAACCGCGGATACGTGACGGCCTACGATGCCGCCACCGGCAAGCAGGCCTGGCGTTTCTTCATCGTGCCGGGCAACCCGGCGGACGGTTTCGAGAACGCCGCGATGAAGATGGCGGCGAAGACCTGGACCGGCGAGTGGTGGAAGTTCGGCGGTGGCGGCCAGGCATGGAACGCCATGACCTACGACCCGAAGTACAACCGTGTGTACATCGGCACGGGCAACGGTTCGCCGTGGAATCGCAAGCTGCGCAGCCCGGGTGGCGGCGACAACCTGTTCCTGTGCTCGATCGTCGCGCTCGACGCCGACACCGGCGAGTACGTCTGGCACTACCAGACGACCCCAGGGGAGACCTGGGACTACAACTCGGCGATGGACATCACGCTGGCGACGCTCGAGGTCGACGGCAAGCCACGGCCCGTCATCTTGCACGCGCCCAAGAATGGCTTCTTCTACGTGATCGACCGCGAGACCGGCAAGCCGCTCTCGGCCGAGAAGTTCGGCAAGGTCACGTGGGCGGAGCGGGTCGATCTCGCGACCGGCCGGCCGGTCGAGGCCGCGGGTGCGCGCTACGAGAGCGCGCCGGCGCTGGTCTGGCCCTCGACCATGGGGGTGCACAACTGGCAGCCGATGTCGTTCAACGAGCAGACCGGGCTCGTCTACATTCCCACGCTGGAGATGGCGAGCCAGTTCGACGACTCGGGAATCGACGCATCGAACTTCCGGATCCAGAGCACCGGGCTGAACACCGGGCTCAAGATGCTGGTCGGCGACGCGCCTGCCGATGCGGGCAAGAGCGCGCTGCTCGCCTGGGACCCGGTGCGGCAGCGGGCCGCGTGGTCAGTGCCCACGCCCGGGCTGTGGAACGGCGGAACGATGACCACGCGCGGCGGGCTGGTGTTCCAGGGCCAGTCCGACGGGCGTTTCAACGCCTACGATGCGGCCACGGGAGCGCTGCTCTGGTCGTTCGACGCCAAGATGGGCATTACCGGCGCTCCGATCACTTTCGAGCACGATGGCCGGCAGTACGTCAGCGTGGTGGTCGGCTGGGGCGGCTCCGCACCGGCGTTCTTCGGTTCGCTGGCCGCGCAGCACGGCTGGCAGGCCCGGGTGCACCCGCATCGGCTGCTGACCTTCGTGCTGGACGGGCGGGCCAGTCTTCCCGACACGCCGCCCCCGGCGATGGTGAAGCCGGTCGACGATCCCGCGTTCGTCGTCGACCCCGCCAAGGCCGAGGCCGGCGGCATGCTGTTCGCGCAGCGCTGCATCGTCTGTCACGGGCTCGGTGCCGTTGCTGCCGGGTACGCACCGGACCTGCGCGCCTCGCCGGTCGCGCTCGATGCGGAGGCCTTTGCCACGGTGGTGCAGCGCGGTGGCCTGGAGATCGCGGGGATGCCGCGCTTCGAGGAACTCAAGACCGGCGAGCTCGAAGCGATGCGGCACTACTTGCGCGCCCGGGCCCGCGGCGCGCCGTAGGTCTGCACGCCAAGCGTTGGACGCGCGAAGAAGGCGTGCGATTCTTTGTCGAGCGCAATGGATCGAACCCCATGGAAGTGGCGAGCGAGGTCGATCGTTACTGTTCATGGCCGGGTCAGGCTTGCGGCTACAAAGTGGGTCACAGCGAGATCAATCGACAGCGTGAGCTGGCCCAAAAAACGTTGGGTGACCGTTACGATGTCCGCGATTTCAACGACACGGTGCTTCGTGGCGGCAACGTACCGCTCGATGTGCTCGTGAGTAATGTCGCCGAGTATGTTCGTCGTTAAAATGTGCTGGCGATCAAAAATTTCTCAGGAGGCAGTGATGTTCGGGGGTTTCTGTTCGGTCAAGACCTTAGACCTGATCTTCTCGACCATGCTGCTTGCTGTCATTGCGCCGTTTTCTTTGGCGCAGGACGCCCCGATCAAGACCGAACAGTACACCCTCAAGGTCGACACCCTCGCGAGCGGTCTCGTCATGCCGTGGAGCGTGGCACTCCTGCCTGATGGCTTGATCCTCGTCACCGAAAAGTCGGGCAATCTTCGCGTGCTGCGCGAGGGCAGGCTACTCGAGCGTCCAGTGTCCGGGTTGCCAACGATCACGCCGCGCGGTCAAGGTGGCTTGCTCGATGTCGTCGCTCACCCCGATTACCGCAACAACCGAATGATCTTCTGGTCGTACGCAGCGGGTAGCGACACCGAGGTCGGCACGGACGTCGCGCGCGGTCGTCTCGTTTGTCGAGGTGATGAGTGCAGCGTCGCCGACGTGCAGGTGATCTTCTCCCAAAAACCCAAGGCGAGTGCGGGGCATCACTTCGGTTCGCGACTCGTTTGGGATCGAAATGGACATCTTTTCGTCACGCTCGGAGATCGAGGCCGTCAGGATGACGCTCAAAATCTCGGCAATCATATCGGCACGGTTCTGCGAATCACCGATACGGGAG
>VGXJ01000231.1 GCA_016873375.1 Phycisphaerae bacterium | reverse complement strand
ACAGCGAGGAAGGCCAGCAGGTGCGCAAGCACTTCGTCCTCGACACGAATGTGCTGCTGCACAACCCCAACGCGATCTTCAAGTTCGACGAGCACGAGGTCGTGATCCCGCTCATGGTGATCGAGGAGCTTGACCGCTTCAAGAAGAACAACGACGAGACCGGGCGCAACGCACGACAGGTCATCCGCGCGCTCGATCGCCTGCGTGAGGCCGGCCCGCTGCACGAGGGCGTGGTCTGGAACGAGCAGGGGGGCAGCGTGCGCATCATGCGCTTCGACCCGGCGCCGAGTTGGGAGCTCGAGGCCGACAAGGCCGACAACAGCATCATCGGCGTGGCGCATGCGCTGCACGCGCGCGGCTTGCGGGCGATCTTCATCAGCAAGGACATCAACGCCCGCGTGAAGTGCGATGCGCTCGGCGTTCCTGCCGAGGACTTCGAGGCCGGCCGCATCGAGAGCGACTGGCTGCACCCCGGGTACGTCACGCTCGCGGTCCCGCCGGACCTGATCGATGACCTGTACGACGAGCGGCAGCTGCCCTTGTCACGGCTCGAGTCGTTCCCGAGCGTCGCACCCGATGGCACGGCACAGGCTACGACCACGATCCTCGCCAACCAGTTCGTGGTGCTGGCCGATTCGACTGACTCATCGCACACGGGCCTTGCGCGACGGCTCGCCGACACCTCGCACCTGATTCCCGTCACTGGGCCGCGTAAGCCGGTCTTCGGTGTGCTGGCCCGCAATGTGCAGCAGACGATGGCCCTCGATCTCCTGCTCGATGACGAGGTGAAAGTCGTGAGCCTCATCGGTCCCGCCGGGACAGGCAAGACGCTGCTGGCGATCGCAGCAGGCCTGCAGAAGACGCTGCGCGAGGAGCGCTTCGACAAGCTGCTGGTCGCGCGCCCGATCATGCCTCTTGGCCGTGACATCGGGTACCTGCCCGGCGACAAGGACGAGAAGCTTTCGCTCTGGATGCAGCCGATCTTCGACAACATCACCTACCTGCTGAGCACGCGCGGCGGCAGTTCCTCGGAGCCGGACAGCAAGAGCACCGAGCAGCGGCTTGACCAGCTCGTCGCTGGCGGCAAGGTCGTGCTCGAGCCGATCACCTACATCCGCGGACGCAGCATCCCGCACCAGTTCATCATCGTCGACGAGGCGCAGAACCTGAGCCCCCACGAGGTCAAGACGATCGTGAGCCGCGTCGGCGAGGGCACCAAGATCGTGCTCTGCGGCGACATCGGCCAGATCGACAGCCCGTACCTCGATGCGGCGAGCAACGGCCTGGCGCACCTGATCGAGCGCATGAAGGGCCAGCGCATCGCGGGCCATGTCACGCTCTCGAAGACCGAGCGCAGCGAGCTTGCGAGCCTCGCGGCCGAGATCCTCTGAGCCGACCTTCGGCAGCGGCATGGTGATCGCGCGTCGCGCGGTGGCTGCGACGGGCCGCGGGCCATCCGGTCCGCTCAGCGGTCCATGCTGTGCGCGTGCAGCCGCTCGGCGCCGACGGCCAGCAGCGCCACGGCCGCCTTTTCGTGGCTTTCCCGGCACTCCCTGATCGGGTCGGAGTCCGCCACGATGCCGCAGCCGGTCCAGTAGGTGAGCCGTGTCCCGCCCTCGACCGCCTCAAGCCCGAAGGTCCTGATGGCCACATTCAGGGCCACGGCGCCATCGTCTCCGAGCCATCCGAGCGCGCCGCAGTAGGGGCCGCGCGCGAAGGGCTCGAGCTCGTCGATGATCTGCATGGCACGGACCTTCGGCGCCCCCGTGACCGAGCCCGGCGGGAAGGTCGCACGAAGGAGATCGGCGTGCCCGATGCCCGGTCGCAGCGTGCCTGACACCTCCGCAACGGCGTGCTGCACGGTGGGGTGGCGCTCGATCGTTCGTGGCTCGCTCACGCGCACCGAGCCGATCGAGCAGATCCGGCCGAGATCGTTGCGCATGAGATCGACGATCATGTGGAGCTCGGCGCGCTCCTTGTCGCAGTGTTCCAGTTCCACAGCGCAACCATCCGCGGCACGGGTTCCCTTGATCGGGCGCGTCCGGACCCGGCGCGTGCCGGGCTCGACCGACAGGAAGAGCTCCGGCGACACGCTCAGCACGGCGCGCCCTGAACCAAGTTCCGCGTAGGCGCCGTAGCGTGCGGGGATGCGACCGAGCACGCCGAGCGACCAGGCGCGCATCGGCATGGGCACGAAGCCCGTCCAGCAGCGCGCGATGTTGGCTTGGAAGATGTCCCCAGCGCGGATGAACTCGCGTACGCGCACGACGGCGTTCGAGTAGTCGGCATCGCTCGTCTGCGGTTCGAGCGTGCCAGTCTGTGTCGGCGGCAGGCTCGCGACCGGCGGCAGGCCCGGGCTCGTCCATGAGCGTTCTTCATGGTCGAATGCATGCACGGTGCGGGCCCGCAGCAGCGTGCCGTCCCCGAAGGGCGATGCGCGACGCGTCATGGACGACCGCGCTGCGGGCTCGATCGTCGCGCCGAGTCCGTAGGAGAGACTTGCGATCCAGCCACCGTCGCTGCTGGGTGTCGGTGCTCCCAAGGCATCGAGCAGTCGCCCGCCCATGCCGTCGGCTGCGTGGACCGCGCGATCAACCTCGACCAGCATGCTCGTTCGGGCATGCGGTCCACCCCCACCGCTGGACAGCAGCGCCACCTGCATCGACGCGGCGCAGCCGAATGCCCGTCGAATCGGCTCGTCAAGGCTGGGTGACAGGGCGACCGCCATCGCACGATCCTAGCGATCCCAGCAGGCGGAATCGCTACACTCTTCGACCCGCCCGGGAGCGGTCCCGTCGAAGGATCCGCATGCTCGGGAGTTCATCCAACGAACCATCCAACAAGGCTTCACACCATGCCCCCGAGCACCCTGCGTCGTCGTACCGCCAAGAACACCAAGGCCGCCAAGAGCGCCAAGAGCGTGAAGGGCGCCAAGAGCGTGAAGGGCGCCAAGGCGAGCGCGTCCGCGAAGGCCATGAAGGCTGCCAAGCCGAACAAGGCGGCAGCGAAGGGCGCACGAGGTCCTGCGGCCGGCGCACGCAAGTCCGCCAAGATGGTCTTCTACTTCGGTCGGACGAAGTGCGAAGGCAAGGCCGAGCAGAAGCTGCTGCTCGGCGGCAAGGGCGCGAATCTCTCCGACATGGTCTCGATCGGCCTGCCGGTGCCGCCCGGCTTCACGATCACGACCGACACCTGCGCGCGCTACTACACCGAGGGGCGCCGGCTGCCGAAGGGCCTGATGGACGAAGTGCGTGGCCACATCGCCACGCTTGAGAGGGAACTCGGCAAGAAGCTCGGTGACATGCGCAACCCGCTGCTCGTCAGCGTGCGCTCGGGTGCCGCCGTCAGCATGCCCGGCATGATGGACACCGTCCTCAACCTGGGCCTGAACGACTTGGTCGTGCTAGGCCTGGCCGAGGCGACCGGCAACCGTCGCTTCGCCTTCGATGCCTTCCGCCGACTGATCAA
>VGXJ01000230.1 GCA_016873375.1 Phycisphaerae bacterium | reverse complement strand
CTTGGCGAACCACAGCGTCGAGCCCGATGTGAGCGCCGCCGTGGTGATGTTTGAACGCGCGATTGCGGGGGGCCACGCCAAGTCGTGCTTTGAACTGGCAAGCCTGCTCGAAGCGGGCGTGCTTCTGCCGCAGGATCTGGTCAAGGCCCGTGCACTGCAGCAGGTCGCTGCCAGCGAGGACCCCCGTGCGTGCTTTGCATACGCACAGATGTGCGAACTCGGCATCGGTGGGCCGATCAATGTGCACACGGCCATGGCCCACTACGCGAGCGCGGCGCAGTCCGGGCTGTTCGGTGCGCACCTGCGGATGGGCGTGCTGTGCCAAGAGGGCCGTCCTGGCTTCGAACCAAACCCCGCTGAAGCCGAGAAGCACCTGCGTGCGGCGGCGGATGCAGGCAACTCAACGGCGCAGTGGCGACTCTCGCGCGTGCTCGTCGAGACCGGCCGCGGCGGCGAAGATGCGGTCGAACTCTCGGCCAAGGCAGCGAAGGCCGGGGTTCCCGGTGCGCTGTACGACCAGTACTGGTTCCTGCTCAAGGGCAGTGCGAACCGACCTGCCAATCGCATTGCGGCGATCGAGTCGCTTGACGCCGCGGTCGAGGCCAACTTCCCCGAGGCGCTCTATCGACGCGGCGTGCTGCTCGCTGACGGCGGTCAAGGTGTGATCGGCAATTTCAAGGATGCGGCAGATGCTTTCAACAAGGCCGTCGAGCTTGATGTGCCCATGGGCGCACTTCAACTCGGTGTCCTGTACCAAGAAGGCCTAGATGCCCCGCCGGACAACACGCTGGCCGCCGCGCAGTATCGATTCGCCGCCGAGCGGGGCATCACCGAAGCACAGTTTCGCCTGGGGTTGATGTATGAGTTTGGCATCGGCTTGCCCGCCGACGAGCGCGAGGCGTACCGCTGGTACAACCTCGCAGCTGCTGAAAGCGATGGTCGGGCGATCGGACGCCGTGCGCACTTGCGAACCAAGCTCCTCCAGCAGGACTGGCAGGCGCTTGAGGACACCGCCCCCGCGCTGCTGCTCGTCGAACCGACCAGGGCCAAGTTCTACCGCGAGCAGACTTGGTCGCCCCTCGACCGCCGCGGCGGCCGCGGAGGGCCGACCAAGAGCGAAGGCTTCGCAGGCCGTGATGTGAAGATCCCCCAAGACCGGCCCGACGGCTCAGGCAAGAGCCGCTCCAGCGGCCAGCGCCCCAAGGGCAAACGCGGCAACTGATCCAGTCCGGAGTGTTCCATGGCTGCGCTCGCAACTCGAGAGTTCGAGCCCACTTCACATGGCAGACCCACCAAGGCGTCGCAGGCTCGATGCCACATCGACGCGACGCAAGGGGGCACGAATTCTTCCTGTTACTGAGTTCTATTGAGACTTGAATAGCGATTGATTGACGATTGAAACCCCGACAAAACACAGCGAGCCAGCCCGAAGGCTGGCTCGCTGGAGTGTGTTGGGTTGATCTGGCTGAATCAGCCGTCGTAACCGCCACGGCCGCCACCGCCGCCGTAGCCACCACGGCCACCACCGCCGCCGCCACCGTAGCCGCCGCGGCCACCGCCGCCGCCACCACCGTAGCCACCACGGCCACCACCGCCGCCGCCACCGTAGCCGCCGCGGCCACCGCCGCCGCCGCCACCGTAGCCACCACGGCCGCCGCCACCGCCGCCACCCTGCGCGGGCGGACGAGCTTCGTTCACGGTCAGCGTGCGACCGTCAAACTGGGTGCCATTGGTCTTTTCGATGGCTTCGTTGCCCTGGGCAGCGTCGCCCATGGTGACGAAACCGAAGCCACGGCTGCGACCGGTGTCGCGATCCTTGGCAATGAAAACGTCGACGACAGTGCCGAACTGCTCAAAGAACGAGCGCATGTCATCTTCAGTCGTACCGAACGGCAAATTGCCGATATAGAGCTTCACGAGGCATTCCTTTCAATGCGGGACAACAAGGCCGATGATTCGAGATCCCACATTGACGAACGCTGGCTCGAAACTCGGACGAGGCGTGCTGGGTTGACGGCAACGTGCCGAATCCAGCGACGCGGAGTGTAGCGGATCGGCTCATTCCCACCAAGCACTGCAGACAATTCCCATGGCCACCAACCACCTCTTGGTTCACCAGCGCATCGCAGGACGCCTCACCCTGCTTGGCGTGATTCCCGCCGTGCTGTTATTGGGCATCTTCACGGCCGTGAAGATCCGCGGCGACGACCAGCAAGCCGTGGAGCAGACGGAAGTCCGCCTGCAGCGTGTGGCCGCGCAGGTTGCCGCGCGACTCGAAACGCAGAAGCGCGCGGCGTGCGAACTCGTGCAAACGAAGGCCGTCGAGGTATCGCCGTATGCCGCGCTGTTCGAACCGATGCTCGGTGAGTCGAGGGGTTGCAGCGGCATGATGAGCATGGCGAAGTTCCGCACGGCAATCGATCCCGCGACGGGGCGGCCCTGCATGTGGGCGCACCAGGTGTTGCCCCTTCCGGACGGACATCAGTGGGACGTGATCGTTCGAGAGAGTGAAGAGGATGCCCTTCCCGGTGCCGAGACCGGCTTGATCACGCAGCTCCTCACCGCCGGCGGTGGTGTTTCGCTGCTCGCGGTGCTATTGCCTGCGCCGGCGATCCTTGTCGGCAAGCGGCTGGCGGTCGCGTCGACGAGCGCGACCGCGATGGCCTGCGGCGACCTGAGCGGCACGGCACCGCACTCTGATGGTCGCAACGAGACGGCGCACCTCGTCAACGCGCTCGGAGCGATGCGCCACGGCGTGAAGTCCCTCATCAGCAAGGTGAATGAAGCCACGATCAACATCAACTCGATGGCCACGGAGCCCACGGCAACAGCGCGGCAGCAGGAGCGCGACTCGCACGGCCTGAGCGCGAGCACCACGCAGATCGCCGCAGCGGCCGAGCAGATCGCCGATGAGGTGAGTGCGATCGAGATCGAGGTCCGCTGAGCCATGTCGACTGGGGAGCAATGGTCGCTCTTCGGCGGTTCAAGCGACGAACCGGCCGTCGATGGAGCTGTGGCCCCGTGTGCACCCGACCCTGCACTCGCGAAGCTCGGTTCGGGTCTGCCGGCGTCGATCAGGCTCGGCACGAGCTCGTGGAGCTTTCCTGGCTGGAAGGGTCTGGTGTATGCGGGCCGGCACAGCGAGTCGGCGCTGGCCCGCGATGGCCTGCGTGCATACGCGCAGCACCCGCTGCTGCGCACGGTGGGCGTGGACAAGACCTACTACCGCCCGGCGCCGATTGAGGAATTCATGCGACTGGCCGAGCAGGTCCCGCGCGACTTTCGCTTCCTGGTGAAGGCGCACGAATCGATCATGCAGCCGACACAGCCCCTCGATGGCTGGCGACCTGCGCCCGGCGCGCCACATCGACCGTCGCGATGGCTCGATGCAGCCTTTGCGGCCGATGAAGTCGTGGCGCCGTGTGTGGGCGGGCTCGCAGAGCGCTGCGGTCCGGTCCTCTTCCAATTCTCGCATCTTGGGGT
>VGXJ01000229.1 GCA_016873375.1 Phycisphaerae bacterium | reverse complement strand
ACATCGCCGCGGACCTGCCGTGCGTAGCCATCCTTCGAGAAGACGAGCGTGTAGGTGCCGGCCGGAACGTCGGGGATCAGGAAGTTCCCGTTGTCGTTGCCGACCACGCGCTTGCGCAGGCCGACCACATCGATGGTGGCGGCGCCGAGCGGCGCATCGAAGTCCCGGTCATAGACGATGCCACGGATCGAGCCCACCTGTGCGGCCGCGGGCATCGCCGCGACACTGGCGACGATGGCTGCAAGGGGAAGGCCTCGGCCGAGCGTCACCACGGTTCGCCGAGCGACTTCCTGCACATGGCGATGCGCTCACGAAGCGCGGGGGTGATGGCTGCACCACTGCGAGCCATGGCGACGAGCGTGGCGCTCAGGTCCTCTGCGCGCGGGCGCGAGTTGGGGTTGATCGTGCCGGCGGCGAGCGCCTCGAGCCAGCAGGATTCGGCCTTCGCTTGATCACCGATCGCCATGAAGCCCTCGGCGAGGGCGCGCGGCGAACGAGCCCGGAAGACATCGACGATCTCCTTCTTGCGGCTCTCGTAGCTGGCCAGCGCGGCGTCGAGCGCAGCGCGCGCGCCATCCACGTCACCCAGTCCGGCACGCGCCTTGGCCACATCGACCTGCATCGGGGTCAGGTCTTCCGGAAGGAACACGGTCTCGGCGACCTGCTTGGCGGCCAGGTCGAGCCGCTCCTTCGCGCGGTCCTTCTCGCCCAGCGCGTGCAGCGCGCTCGCCAGCCGCGTGCCGTAGATGATCTGCAGGTCCATCGGCATCGCCGGCAGCGCGGCATCGATGGTGGCTGCGGCCGCCAGCGCCTGCTCGCGATTCGCCGTCATGCGCTGGAGCAGCGGGAGGTAGGCATCGAGCGCATTGCGCATGCCATCGAAGGTCCCGCCCTTGATGACCTCGTCGAGCACCTTGGCCTGGGCCTCGAACTGCTCTGGAGTGAGCACGGGAATCACCGCACCATCGACCTTGCCGGTTTCGGCCTGCGATGCCCCGGCCGAGAGGTCCCGCGCCATGATCGCGTTGCCCAGGATCGCATGGATCTTGGCGGCCTCGATCTGGATGCGCTCGCGACGCCAGTCCTGCTCACCGATGGCCCGCTCCATCGCCAGGCGTGCGTACTTGAGCGCGAGCTCGCGGTCGCCCTTCAGCGCGTACTGCACGCCGATCAGGCCCTCACACTCGCCGCGGCGCCAGCCTTCGATCGACTCTGCGCAGCGGGCTGCGGCGATCGGATCGCCAGCGTCGAGATAGGCCAGGGCCACCCACTCCTGGCACTGCGCGCGCTCGCGGTCGTGGATCTTGGTCGGGATCGCGCTGGCGACGGCCATGGCCTGCTCGAGGATCCAGCCGCGATCGCTGGCGGTTTCCGCTGCGGCCGCGCGCGGTGCTTCGGCCTTCGCTTCAGGAGGCGAGACTGGGGTGGCGGTTGGCGCAGGAGTCGGCGTGGACGGCTCGACGGCGCTCGGGGGCGGTCCGCCCGCGGCCTCAGGTTGCGGAGCAGGCTTGCTGCAGGCACCCAGCACGCAAGCCATGGAGGCGAGCGCGATGATCGAGCGACTTGAGAACATCGTCCGGGACATGGTGTGGGCTTGAACGAGAACGAGCGTCTGGTGGAGAGTCAGACTCAACCACCAGACGCTCGATTGCGGACGCTATGGATCGCGCGTTAAGAGGCCGTCAACATCGTTCAGGCCGTGTTAAGGAAGCGCGAGTTCTGTCAGCGCACTCACTGCGGGCAGTTGCCCCAGGCCGAGAGCATGATGCCGAGGTCAGCACCATCCGTGTCGCCCGAGTCGTTCACGTCGCCGCCGGTCGAACCCCAGGCCGACAGCAGCGCACCGAGGTCAGCACCACCGACCACGCCGTCGCCGTTGAGGTCGGCGGGGCACGGAGCGGCGATCACGCAGCCACCCGGAGGAGCGATGTTGATGCCGAAGGCATCAGCAGCGGTCCAGCCGCAGAGCCAGTTGCCGGTGGAGCTGAACGCGCCGCGGAACTGGGCCTGCTCGAAGAACCCGTCGTTCGGCGCGGTGCCGACGCTGGTGACGGCCGCACCGGCGGCGCGGGGGTCGATGCTGGTCACCGGACGGATGATCAGCGAACCGTTGGGGTTCACCGCCGCGCCCTTGGTGATCGCCACGATCGGCATCGCCGTCGGGTTGGCCGCAAGGGTGCCCGCGTTGACGTTGTTGCCGCTGGTGAAGACGCCGTAGGTATTCGCTTCGGTGTAGGCCGAGGCGTTCAGGTTGTTATAGAAAACGCAGTCGCGCACGTCGATCAGGTTGCCGTTGACCTGCGCCTGGTAGGCCTGCGCGGGGTTCGCGAAGGCGTTGACCGAGGAGTAGGTGTTGTACGGCGTGGTCCAACGAGCGGCGTAGGTCAGCGTGCCATTGTGGCCGTAGCCGGTCTGGCCGCCGGTGGCTTCACCGTCGGTGTTGATGTTGCGGATGCACTGCTCGCCGACGTCCATGAAGATGCTGTTGCGGATCTGGAGGTTGGCGTTGTCGCGGAACTCCACGCCCGTGTCGCCGCCGGTCGAGCCGGTCTGGCCGATCATGGTCAGGTTGTAGACGACACCCGTGGTCACCGGCTGCGCGTCCGACTTCTCGGCGCCGTCGATTTCGAGGATGTTGTCGCCGACGCCCGAGCCCTGGGCCGCGTTGCCTGAGTAGCCCTGCACGATGAGGCCGAACTGGGCCTTGCCGCGCCAGCCCTGGTCGATGTCGAGGCTGTCGTCGCCGATGTTCCAGATGCTGAAGTACTGGAGGTTGACGTTGCCGCCCCAGATTTCGATGCCGTCATCGACGTTGTTCCAGATGTCGATGTGGTCGATGATGGTTTCCTTGCCGATGCCGCCGAGCGACAGGCCGTTGAGCTCGTTGCCCAGGCCGATCACCTTGCCGCCGTAGCGCAGGCTGACATAGGAGAAGGTGCCGCTCGAGTCGAGGTCGTCGCCGCCGCCGTAGATCACGTTCGGGTCGGTCGACGAAGTACCGGTCAGGCCTTCCATCTGGGCGAAGTTGGCGGCGCTCGGGGCGGCGGTGTTGCCGGCCGGGGCGCCGTTGCCGTACTTGCCGATGTAGGCGCGGCCCATGACCGTCACGTTGCCCCACTCGTTCATCGCTACGCGGGGCGTGCCGGTCTTGGGGTCGTTGTTGGTCCAGGTGGCGACGTCAGCCTTCGAGGTGAAGATGATCGGCGACTCGTTGGTGCCGTTGGCGACGATGCGCGCGCCGCGGCAGATCGCGAGCGAGCCACCGAGGTTGGTGGTGCTGGCGACGATCGTGCCGGGCTCGATGGTCAGCGTGGCGCCGGGGAGCACGTAGATCTGGTTCTGCAGGTTGTAGGTGTTGTTGGCGGTCCAGGTGGTCGAGGTCGAGATGTTCTGGGTGACCAGGATCTCGGCCGCGCTGGCGGCGCCGGCCACGAGCAGGGTGGCGGCAAGGCACGAGGCGTTCATGAGCTTCATGATGAAAGGCCTTTCT
>VGXJ01000228.1 GCA_016873375.1 Phycisphaerae bacterium | reverse complement strand
AGGCCAGTGGTTCATGGTCGATGCTGCGCGCCCTGATGGGGTGCCTGCTCGCGAGCCTGCGATTGCTTCGCTGCTCGTGGCCCTCACCGAGGCCCGCGCGATAGCGATGAATGAGCAGGGGGCGCCTGAGTCGTTGGCACGGACTTCAATCTCGGTCACCGGCTTCGACGGTTCCGCGCTCGGATCGCTCACGATCGTGCGCGAGGGTCCGGTGGGCCGCTTCGGCGTCGAGTGCGGCGATGGCTTGCTGCGAATCTATTCCGAACGGATGCTGCTGCCGCTCGAGCCAGATCAGTACGCACGCTGAGCCCCGCCTCGCGAAGCGGCGCTCCGAGGCGGCTGCGCGGGGCCACCGGCATCAGTCGGTCATCCGCGTCGGCGCAACCGCAGCTCGATATCGTCGCCCGAGCGTGCCATGCTCAGCGTGCGCCAGCGCGTGCAGTCGCTCAGGCGGAAGGGATCGATGCCCCGCACAGGCGCTGGTGCTTCGGCATCGCCCATCACGATCGGTGCCACGAACGCCCACAGCTCGTCGACGAGCCCTGCGTCCATGAGCTTGCCCAGCAGGCCGCCTCCGGCCTCGACGAGCACCGTGCTGACGCCCAGCCGCGCGTGGAGGTCGCGCAGCAGTGCCGTCAATCCTTCCGAGCCATCGTCGATTGCGAGCACATCGGCGCCTGCAGCGCGCAGGACCTCCGCGTGGCTCGCTCGTCCGGCGATCGCCTCGCGCGAGCACGCGACGGTCAGCGGAGCCTGCGCGATCGTCTTCACGAGCGCGCTCGATGCCTCGAGCTCGAGATGCCTGTCTACCACTACGCGACGCGCGCGGCGCAGGATCGGCGTGCCGCGCGCGGTCAGTCGCGGATCGTCGGCGCGCACCGTACCCATGCCGGTCAGGATCGCATCCACGCGCGCACGCTCGCGGTGCACGCGCCGGCGGCTGGTCGGGCACGAGATCCACTGGCTCTCGCCGCTGCGGGTCGCGATCGCACCATCGAGCGTCTGCGCCCATTTAGCGGTGACCCACGGCAGGCGCGTGGTGATGCGCTTCACGAACGGTGCATTCAGCTCGTCGGTTTCGGGTAGCGGGTGGTGCACGGCTTCGATGCCGGCGGCCTCAAGCGCCTGCATGCCGCCGGTGGCGGTGGGATTCGGGTCGCGCGTGGCAAAGACGACGCGCGTCACCCCGGCGGCGATCAGCGCATGCGAGCACGGTCCCGTGCGCCCATGGTGGTTGCAGGGTTCAAGCGTGATGTAGGCCGTCGCGCCGCGGGCCCGGTCACCGGCATCGGCCAGCGCGTTCACCTCGGCATGGGCCTCGCCGCAGCGGCGGTGCCACCCTCGACCGACGACATGTCCGTCGCGCACGATCACGCAGCCCACCATGGGGTTGGGTTCCGCGCCGCCGTGGCCACGCAGGGCCAAGCGTGCAGCGGCCAGCAGGAAGGTTCGTGCCGCGGCCTCAGCCGACATGGATCAACTCCGGCCGGATGGCCTCGAGTGCATCGGCCCCGTGAGCGGGGGCGAGCTGCACCGGTGCGGGCTGCATCGGGCCTGCCATCACCACCAGGACATCGTCATCGCGGCGTCCGCGCGTCCAGCTGTCCACGAGCGAGGCAACATGCGTGGTCACGTCCACGGGGAGGTCGCGGTGCGAGAGCGTGGCGCGCAGGTTGTCCAGGCCGAGCGAGTGCAGAGCGGGGTTCTGCGCCTCGATCACGCCATCGGTGTAGGCGATGAAGGCAGCGCCGGGCCCCATCGAGACGGTCTCCTGCGGCAGCGGATCCTGGTCGGGCATGCCGAGCACGCCGGCATTGGAATCGAGCGCGCGCGGAATGCCACCACCGGCCGGACGCACGAAGGCAGGAGGATGCGCGGCGTTGGTGAAGGTGATCGTCTGTGCCACCGGGTCGAGCTTCGCGCAGATCGCAGTTGCGTACGACTGGTGCCGCGACAGCACGAGTTCGCAGTATCGGTGCAGGCTGTTCATCAGTGGGGCCGGGTCGATGAGCGGGTCTTCGAGGCGCAGGCGCTCAATCTCGCCCGCGAGTCGTTGCACCGCGAGCGCCGAGCGCAGCCCGTGCCCGAAGACATCCACCAGCAGCACCATGCGAGCGCCATCCTCGCGCACCCATGTCGCGGGGAAGTCACCGCCCAGGTCCTGCGCGGGCCTAAAGGTGTAGCGGAACGGCACCGCAGCATCGGGTTCTTGCCCGGGGAAGATGCTCTCGTGGATGGCGCGCGCACTCGCCAGTTCACGCCGCAGGCTCACGAAGCCATCGCGGAACCGCTTGGTCCGGAAGCGCGATCCATGGCGTCGCAGGCGCAGCCAGCACAGCAGAAGGCCTGGAGCGAGCACGAAGGGCAGCGAGATGGTGCGCAGCAGGGCCGTGGTCAACCACGGCGTGCCCATCTCGATGCCATCGACCACGACTGGCGCCTCGGCTGGCAGGGGAAGCATCAGGTCCGCCATCATGTAGATGACCAGGAGCGGTGCGATTGGCTTCAGGCTTTGCTTGGGGCTCCACGGCAGGAAAAGGCATGCCGTGATGTGCCAGAAGAAGAGCGAGGCCAGCGGGCTGAAGCTCTGGCGAGAAGTCAGTCCGAGGTAGACATCCAGCGCGGCCTGCGCAACACCGACGAGCACGATCATGATGCTCGCCTCGCGGATGAGTTCGTCACGGCCGTTGATCGCCCTGCGTCGCACGAGGCCGAACAGCGCGGCAATGCCGGCGATCAGCAGCGTGAGGGAGATGACGAGCCACGTCTGCAGCCGGCTGAGCGCACCCAAGGAGATGATCGTGGCCACATCCGGACGCGGAACGCCGGATGGCCATCGGTCGTTCGCCAAGAGGTCGAGTGCCGCCTGCGCGCTGACCTGGCTCGCGACGACCGCCGCCACGCCGAGCAGTTCCCACGCGATGTACGCGACGGCGAGCCAGAGGAACCTGCGCTTGAAGAAGCGCGAGAGTTCCACTTCGTACTCGCTGCTGAACCAATCGCGCTCGTCGGCGGCCACGGTGGGAGGATAGCCCGGCACGCCCGGATCCCCGCGAGGGCGCGGCGCGGGACAGCACCATGAAAAGGGGGCGCCCGAGTTGGGCGCCCCATGGGGTCGTGGTGCTGGGTCCGATGGACCGTCGATCAGCCCTGCTTGGCGAGGACTTCGTCCTTGAGGCGATCAGGCATCAGGCGGTAGGTCAGCGGCTCCATGCTGCTGCTGGCGCGACCTTGGGTCATGCTGCGCAGCGTGGTGGTGTAGCCGAAGAGTTCCGACAGCGGCACTTCGCAGTGCAGCAAGCGGGTCACGCCGCGCATCTCGCTGTCGACGATCGAGCCGCGACGGCTGGCGATATCGCCTGAGACATTGCCGAAGAACTCGTCGGGAGTCGTGACCACAAGCTTCATGATCGGCTCGAGCAGGGCCGGCTTGGCCTTCATGCACGCTTCGCGGAAGGCCAGCGCACCGGCTTGTTCGAAGGCGATCTGGCTCGAGTCGACATCGTGGTACGAACCGAAGACCAGCTCGACCTTGACGTTGA
>VGXJ01000227.1 GCA_016873375.1 Phycisphaerae bacterium | reverse complement strand
GGGCCCAAGGGTGCCGTGGTTGCCGTCGACCTGAAAGCCATCGACCCTCGGGGATTGCCGCAGCATGTGACGCTGCTGCAGGCGGACCTGATGGATCTGGCACTCGAGCACTTCGGTGGTGTGCCTTTCGATGTGGTGATCAGCGACATGGGCCCCGATACGAGCGGCGATCCTTTCGGTGACTCGATCCGCAGCGTGCATCTGTGCAACGGTCTGCTCGATCGGTTTCCGCGCTGGCTGCGCAAGGGCGGACACGCGACGATGAAGGTGTATGAGGGCAGCGAATACCCGGCGCTGCTCAAGCGCTGCGCCGCGCTCTTCGCCGAGAGCAAGGGCTTCAAGCCAAAGTCAAGCCGCGCCGAGAGCGTGGAGATGTTCGTGACCTGCAAGGGCTACAAGGGCCCGGCCGCCGACGACGGATTGCGCGCACCCAAGGCCAAGCCCCGTGGGTGGGTCGACGGCCCCGTCACGGAACCGTGATCTGGACACCCTCAAGGCCGGGGATCGAAAGACCACGGCCCTTGCGCTGCAAGGGCAGCTCGCCGATCGCCTTCGCGCGTTCGCCTTCGCGCGTTCATCGCCGAGCGCCGACTGGAGCTGGCGCATGGTGCGCCGATTGAGCTCGTCGCGATCGGTCTTGAGCTGCTTGAGCTGGCGCTGGGCGGCCTGCGATGCATTCATGCGCGCGTGGAAGTCTTGGATCCCGTCAACATCTACGGCGCTGAAGTCAGGCATGGTCGTCTTGGGAAGCACCTCAGCGAGTTGGTCACGGAGCTTGGCATAGGCCACGCGATACTCGGCGCGCTGCGTGGTGATGGCACTGCTGGCTGCTGTGTCGAGGCCCTCGAGTGCAAGAGCCTTGGCGAATATGGGCTCCATGTCGGTGGGATCCTTGAAGGTTTCGGGGTAGCGAACCACATCAGCTGCACGCAGGAAGCCCGGGCGCTGCGGCTCCTTGAGCAGCGCCGGAAGAGCATCGAGGACCTGGCGGGCACGGGACGCGGCCTCGCTGCGGGCGTTGCCCATCGCTTCGACCGCCTCCTGCATGCGCTGGCTGGCCGACTCATCGATCGTCATCGCAGCACCCTCGTCACCATCAGCGGCTGGCTTGAAGAGATCCGCCTCGAGCAGTGCGAGGTCACGACCCTTGGACATCGTCACCTCGAACTGGTTCTTCAGCGCGGCGAGCATGGGCTCGTGGCCCTGGGTCGACACATGCTCGCGCAGCGCGGCAGCCGACGCGGCATCGATGGTGCCGTCGGTGACTGCGGCACGGATGACCGCCTCGGGATCAACGAACGGGCCAGCGCGATTGCCGCTGGCCATGCCGAACGCCATGCTGCTGCCCGCTCCGCCCGCACCGGCCCGCGCGAGGCTTCGAGCACGGAACTGCGCCTGCTGACGAACGCACCCCTCATCGACCACGGCAGCGAGATCCGCGAAAAAGTCCGCATCGGCGCGCTCCATCGCACCGACTGCGGTTCGGAGGGCCTCGTACTTCGCGGAGATGTCCTCCTTGGAGGGCGGCGTGGCGCCCTTGGGACCGAACGACATCTGCGCGTTCGGCGCGGCATCGAGCTGGTCCTTCACGGATGAAGCCACCTCGAGGTAATCCGCGTGCAGCTGCGTGACGACTGGCTTGACGGACTCGGACGAGCCGCAGAGCTCAAGCAGTTCCTGAAGTTCTTGCTTCGAGATGGGCTGGATCGTGGGGCGATCCGCGCCCTGCCAGAGCATGGGGCCGCCATCCTCGCCCGCGACCAGGCCCTCGAGCCCATCGCCTGACATGTCGAGCACGACCGCATCGCCACCGACCGCGACCGCGCCGTCAGCTGCGTCGCCGCCTGCAATCGCCACGCCCACCCGAACCGTGACGCCGACCGGTTCGCCGCCATCGCCCGCGGCGGCTCCCCCATCGGGGGCATCTTGCACGATCTGCTCAGGCTCAGGCGGCAGGCCGAACGCCGCACGCACTCCGGTCTTGAGGGCCGATGTGCGGGCTTTCGCTTCTTCGGCACGCTTGCGGAAGACCTCTTGGACGTTCCCGGAATCATCGCCCAAGAACGCCATCGGCCCCTGCTCATTGAGTGCACCGAGCACCGATGCCTGCCAGGTTGCAAACGCCGCCGCAACAGCCTGATCCTGCTCGGGCGTGAGCGGAGCCTGGGCGACCATGGACTCGACCATGCGGATCGCCCCGCCATCGTCGATGCCGAAGGCGCCCATGCCGCTGGCACGGATGAAGGCGAGCCAAGCGGAAGCGCCGCGCGGCTGCGGGATGCCTTGGAAGGCCTCGCTCAGGATGGTCGCGCCCAGACGCGTGGCACGGGTGCGAGCAGCCTGGATGGGCTCGCGAGACTGCTGGTAGGCCCCGGCTATCGCACGGAAGTGGGCCTCGAAACCCCCCAAAAACTCACCGGGATCCACCTCGCCACCCTGCTCTTGCGCCTGCTCCATCTGCTGCTGCATCGCCTCGGCCGAGGGTCGCGGATGATCCGCCATCGCCTTGGCACGAAGCTCCAAGAGGCGCTCGGGTTGCTCAAGCGCTGCAGTTCGGACCGCGCGGACGGCATCGACGTACTCGGCCTCGCGCGCGCCGAGGCGATCGTCGATCTGCTTGAGTTGCGACGGGTCAAGCTCCTTGGTCGAGCGCTCCGCGATCGCCCACAGATCGGCCTGGCTGCCGGCCCGCATCATGAAGGCATCGGAGGTGGACTGCTCGATGCGACGCAGTTCGAGCGAACGGCGGACGCGATCCAGCTTGGTCCCATCGGCACCGAGCGCCAGCAGCGAATCGATGAGCGCGTTCTCGAGCGTGTCCCACTGCGCCAGCAGGCTGCGGTAGGCACGAACCTGGCTGCGAACCTGGTCGGCAGGCCGTTCATCATTGCCCATGCCGAACGCCATGCCGTCTTCGGGCTGGTCCTTGAGGTAACGCTCGATGGAGCCCGAGCGAAGCTCGCTGGTAGCCCGCTGGTAGCGGTCGTACTCGGCCATGGCTACCGCGCGCTGCGCATCAGGCAGGCCGACCCGCGGCAGGACTGCCTCAAAGTCCGTGGACGTGAGCGCCGTTGGAAACATGCTTTGCGCGGACGCCAGCGAAGAAGTCGCAACGAACATCAGTGCAACCATCGCGGCCGACACGGTACGTGAAAGGGTTTGCAGCATGAGGTCTCCTGGATGAGATGGCCCGAGCAGACTATGTCATCACCTTCCGAGCCCTTAGAGAAACCGAAGCATTTCGGCCAAGCGCCCACGCCCGTGGATGCTGAGGCCGGATGACTCAGCCGCGAGCCCACTCCGAGGGCACCGACCCATGCGACGCCACGATGCGGCTACGGATTCCGCCGCGGCCCTTCCAGTCCGTGATCACTTGCATCCACTGCGGCTTCATCGCTGCGGCGAGGTGATCGCGGATCGTGTTCGTGACGGCCTCGTAGAAGATGCCTTCGTTCCGGAAGCTCTGGTAGTACATCTTGAGGCTCTTGAGCTCGACGCATCGATCGCCGGGTGCGTAGCGTAGCGTCACGTTGCCAAAGTCAGGAGGGGCGGT
>VGXJ01000226.1 GCA_016873375.1 Phycisphaerae bacterium | reverse complement strand
TGGCCGCTGCGCCACTGATCCTTCGCGCAATCGTGTCGCTGGAGCAGCAGTACACCCCGGGCGACAGGATCTCCCCCTACTCGGCGAGCCTTTCGAGCAGCTTCACGGAGCCTCGTTCCGCGACCGCCGGACCAGTCGACCGCGGCACATGGACCCCGGTTGGGCGCGACGAGGCCACCGAACAGCACATTCTCGGCCTCATCGAGCGCGCGCTCGGGGGCGCGGTCGGTTCGGATGACAAAAAAGGCTGAGTTCGGTCACGGTCCGCATTGACATCGCCGACCTGAGGGTGAAACTTCATGCATGTGCGCAGGAAGCTGCGCGCGCTGCCAGCTGTCCACAAGCCCACGATCCACGATGCGCACCCCCTCCATCGCCGTCACCATCGCCCTCGGAGCCATCACGGCAGCCATGCTCGCGCCCGTCGTCGTGGGGGTTCGCGGCGGCCAGACGCAGCTGCCGACGACGAGCGCTGACTTCTACTTCAAGGGCACGCAGCCGGACCCGACCGGCGCGCAGGTCGAACCGATCTCTCCAGCTGTGAACTGTCAGTATTGCCATGCTGAATACAACACGGCGACCGCCCCGTTTGACTCGTGGGTCGGAAGCATGATGGCGCAGGCAGCGCGCGATCCGATCTGGCAGGCTGCCGTGACGATCGCCAATCAAGATGCCGCCAATTCCGGCGAGTCCTGCATCCGATGCCACTCGCCGCAGTCGTTCCTGAGCGGGTCGTCGGCCGGCGGCGAGATCGATGACCTGACAGTCGATGACCTCGACGGCATCAACTGCAATTTCTGCCATCGCCAAGTCGATCCGCAGCTGTCCACGACCGACGATGCGCAGGGCTACCCGGGCAACACCGACCTGACGCCCGACCCCGAGATCCTGGCCCAGCTCGTGGCCGCTGGAACGCACCCGATCGGCGCGGGCACCTCGAGCCAGTTCGTGATCTCGCCGTATGACGTGCGACGCGGCCCGTACGACGATGTGCCGCAGAACTTCCACGGCAATGTGGAGTTGGTGTACTCGCCGCTGCACACCAAGGGCGAGGCGTGCGCGAGCTGCCACGACGTGAGCAACCCGATCGTGACCAAGCAGGGCGGCTCCTACGCGCCCAACGCGGCCGGGGCAGCGCACCCGACCGGCAATCCGGCGGACATGTATCCCGATCACCGGACCTACAGCGAATGGAAGATGAGCCAGTTCGCCACGACCGGGGTGACCTTCGCCGACAACCGCTTCGGTGGCAACCACCCCACCGGCGTGATCAAGTCCTGCCAAGACTGCCACATGCCGCGCCAGATCGGTGCGGGGTGCATCTTCTATGACCCGACCTACGGAGGAACACCCGAGCAGCAGCGCGATGACATCGGCCAGCACTCGTTCGCCGGCGCGAACTCCTGGGTCGTCCGCGCCGTGCGAGCGCAGCTCGGCCCAGATGACGCCGACTACTACGGCCTGACGCAGGACCGCGTCGACACGGCCATCGCCCGCAATGTCCAGATGCTGCGCGACGCGAGCGACATGACGCTCTCGCAGCAGGGCGGCCAGCTCAAGGTGCGCATCACGAACCAATCCGGACACAAGTTGCCGACGGGGGTCGGCAACGGACGACGCGCGTGGATCAACGTGAAGTTCCTGTCGGCCAGCGGAGCGCTCGTCGCCGAGCGCGGGGCGTACGACCTGTCGACCGCCGCCTTCAACGGCAGCGATACCAAGGTCTATCAGAAGCGAGCATCGATCGATGCTGCCATGTCTGCCCTCACAGGCCTGCCTGTCGGGACCACCTTCCACACAGCGCTTGACAACCGCACGGACTTGGACAACCGCATCCCCCCGCGTGGCTTCACGAACGCCGGGTTCGCCTCGGTCCAAGCCGCGCCAGTGAACTACTCGTATGCCGATGGCCAGCACTGGGATGACACCCTCTATGCGATCCCTGCGGGTGCGACCAAGGCTGTGGTGACCTTCTACCACCAGACCACGACCAAGGAGTATGCGGAGTTCCTCCGCGATGCGAACGTCACTGACCAGCGTGGACAGGTGGCCTACGACCTCTGGGTGCAGTTCGGCCGTAGCGCACCGGTCGACATGGACAGTGCCATCATCAATCTCGCGCCAACCAACCCTGCCGACCTCGATGGCGACGGCGTCGTGGGTGGTGCCGACCTGGGCATCCTGCTCGCCAACTGGGGGCAGGCAGGCCAAGGCGACATCGATGGCGATGGCTTCGTGGGTGGCGCCGACCTGGGCATCCTGCTCGCGGCCTGGGGCACCTGAACCCGGCACGCACTCCTGAATTGCGAAGAACGCACCCCTGCGGGTGCGTTCTTCATTGAGGTGAACGGCTGCGCTGCTTCAGCGCTTGGGCAGGCGCTTCAACAGATCATCGACGGCAGCATCGAGTTGGGCATCGATGCCGGCGGCCTCGTCCTGCGGGGTCTGCGGCACGACGAGGTCGGGCATGGCTCCATTGTTTTCCATGTCCGTGCCATCGAGCAGATACCAACCGCGGAACGGCATGCGGCAGGTGGTGCCATCGAGCAGCGTGATGCCGCCGGTGGAGATCACGCCGCCGTAGGTCTGCTGCCCCACCAGGGTGCCACGCTTGATCGCCTTGAAGGCATGCGCCGTGATCTCGGCGTTCGAGAAGCTCTTCTCGTTGCACAGCATGTTGGTCGGCAGGATGCAGCGCTGGATGAAGAGGCGATCCTGCGGATAGCCCGTGGTCACCTTGCCATCCCCGCCGCGCGGGATCGTGTAGGCGTGGGTGGGCGTGGCAAGCGATGCCATGAGCCGGTCCGCGGTCCATCCGCCACCGTTGTTGCGGACGTCGACGATGAGGCCATCGCGGCCGTATCCGGCGGCATACAGGCCGCGCTCGAAGTCATCGAGCGACGGCTGGTCCATGCCCTTGATGTGGATGTAGCCCAGCCGACCGCCGGAGCGCTCGTGCACGGCCTTCTCCATGCGCCGCCACTCGTTCTCGTAGGACTGGGTGGATACCGAGCTCGACATCGCCGGAACGATGAACGAGTCAAAGGTGACGGTGCGTCCGTCCGCAAGCGTGCGCTCGACCGTAAGCGCAGCTTCGCGACCCGCGAGGCCGGTGAGATGGCTCTCAAGCGTGCGAGTGGGATCGACGGGCTCGAACTCGATCGCCGTGATCAGGTCGCCGACGATGAGCGGCACCTTGGCCTTGGCCGCGGGCATCTCGGGCAGCACCGCCTTGATCACGAAACCCTTGGCACCGGGCTCGGCTCGCACGCCGAGTCGTCCCTGCGGTGGCTGCGAGGAGCCCGCGCGTTCGCGCGGCGATCGAATGCCCAGGTGACTCGCATTGAGCTCGCCAAGGAAGCGATTCGCCACATGATCAAACTCTGCACCCGTTCGCGACTGGCACGCCAAGGCGTGGTATCGCTTGGTGAGCGCATCCCAATCGAGTCCCTTCATGGTCGGGTGGTAGAAGCCTTCGCCGATCGCGCGGGCGGCCTCGAGGAACTTCTGGCTGCTGAGCTCACGACGATCGACGCGGATCGTGCCGTCGAGATCAGTGG
>VGXJ01000225.1 GCA_016873375.1 Phycisphaerae bacterium | reverse complement strand
CTCTGCGCGTGAAGCTCATTCGCCCGCGCACGATGGAGTCGCTGCCGGTCGCTCGCACGCCGGCCACCCCCGCCACCGACGGCATGCCGGTCTCCACCGGCTCGTCTGAATGAACGACTGAGCCTCCAAAGGCCGTCTCCTTTCGAACGCCCCGCCTCGCGCGGGGCGTTCTTTCGTTGAGGCTCCGTTTCACCGGGGCCTCCGCGCCAAGGACGGCGCCGCGGAGCACGACGCACGAAGCTGTTTCCACATCAGCCCACCCACGGTAGGATTCCGCTCCCCCGTTCGGGGCGTTAGCTCAATTGGCAGAGCGCTGCCTTTGCAAGGCAGAGGTTACCGGTTCGACTCCGGTACGCTCCATTTTCGGCAGCCGTCCCAGCGGCTGCCTTTTTGTTTCGCAAGTTCCCGGCAGCCGTCCCAGCGCACCACGCTCAACCGAGCCGCAGCACCGCCATTGACGCGCTCGCCGCGAGCTCGATGCGGAGGATCGTGGCACCGAGTCCGACGCGCGACGCTCCAGCCGCCTCGCATGCAGCAACCTCTCGGTCGGAGAAGCCGCCCTCCGGGCCGATGAGCAGCGTCATGGCATCAAGTCCACGCGCCGCTTCGCAGAGCGGCGCACCACCCGGATGCAGGATGAAGGCGCGCCCCTGCGCTGAACGCACCGCGGCCTCCGGCGGAACCTCTGCACCGATCGCGCATGACCATGGCTGGCGCGATTGCTTGCAAGCCTCCAACGCGATCCGATCAAGGCGCATTGCCAGATTCGCAGACATCCGCTGCACGCTGCGCTCACAGGCCAGCGGCGTGATCGATGCAGGCTCGAACGGCATGCACGACTCGATCAACGCGGCGCTGCGATCGCCCTTGGGGATCGCAACGGCCAGATGGACGGCGGGCCTCGCCCGGGGCGCCGCCGCAGCGCTTCCAACATCGATCGCCAGCGCACCGTCGTGCCGGCGCTGGTCGGTGACGACACCCGCACCGACATGGCCTGCGCCATCGAAGAGCGTGACCGCATCCCCGGGCCCGAGCCGGCGTGCGCCCAACGCGTGCTTCGCCTCGTCCTTGGGGATCCAGACGATGCCGGCTTGCGCGAGGGTCGGAACATGGAACCAGGCAGCACTCATGGTCGGGGCATCAGCTCTGGCCGATCATAGATGTCGTAGCGCACGAGCCGGCTCTCGATCACATGATGCGGCTCGCCGCCCAGCGGAGGTGCTTCGTGGGGCCGCTTCACGATGATGCGTGGAGCCGATGTGGCCAGCGCCTGTGCAAGCAGCTGGGCAGCATCCGGGTCCTCCCCTACGGCCTCCTTGACCAAGCGGATGTCACGAGGCGCAAGCGCCGACTTCGCCTTCGGCGGAAACATCGGATCGACCAGGATCGACCACACGCCCGGCGCTTCCTCCGCCAAGGCGCCTCGCGCATCAGCATGCACCAGCGTGATGCGTGCAGCGATATGAGCCAGCGTCGGTGTTGCACGCGCGCACTCAAGTGCATCGGCAAGGATCGCATGGATCGCTGGGTGCCGCTCAATCGCCACCACCGTGCGACCTGATGCAGCGAGGATCCACGCATCGCCTCCAAGTCCGGCGGTGGCATCGACGACGGAACCGGCCCCCTTGCCCACCGCGCGCACGAGCGGGTGCCCACCGAGCGCACGCACATCGATCGACCCGAGATCGATCGACACGCCCGAGCCCGGCGCATCAGCATCGCTGCGCATGGCGAGCCGGCCGTCCACGGTCTCGAGGATCACGCCCATGGGTTGGATTGTGCGGCAAATCGCCTGAGCGCGCACCCGTACACTCCGCCCATGCCGATCGCCCCGGTGTACGACAGTCTCCTCGACATGGTGGGCAATACGCCCATGCTTCGCCTGCGTCATCTCGATACGGGCTGCTGCGAGCTCTACGTGAAGCTCGAGAACCTCAACCCGGGGCAGTCGATCAAGGACCGCATCGCCGTCGAGATGGTCGCTGCAGCCGAACGCTCGGGCGCACTGAAGCCAGGCGGCACGATCGTCGAGGCCACCGCCGGCAACACCGGCATCGCGCTCGCGCTCATCGCGACGCTCAAGGGCTACCGGCTCGTCGTCGTCATGCCCGACAAGATGAGCGAGGAGAAGGTCAGTCACCTGCGCGCGATGGGCGCCGAGGTGCGGATGACCCGCTCCGATGTCGCCAAGGGGCACCCCGACTACTACCAGGACGTGGCCGAGCGACTCTCGAAGGAGATCCCCAACTCGATCTACGTGAACCAGTTCGCCAACCCGGCGAATCCCATTGCCCACGAGCGAACCACAGGGCCGGAGGTCTGGGAACAGATGGGCGGCCGGATCGACGCGTTCGTGGCCGGCGTCGGCTCGGGCGGCACGGTGAGCGGCGTGGGCCGCTTCCTCAAGTCGAAGGATCCCAAGGTCCAGATCATCCTGGCGGATCCGGCAGGATCGATCCTCGCGCCGCTGGTGAACGAGGGCCGCTCGGTGGAGCCTGGCTCCTGGCTCGTCGAGGGCATCGGCGAGGACTTCGTACCGTCGATCCTCGATCTCTCGCTCGTCTCGAAGGCGTACACCGTCACCGATGCCGAGGCGTTCGAGACCGTGCGCCAGCTCCTCGTGAAGGAGGGCGTGCTCGCCGGTTCAAGCGTGGGCGTGCTGCTGCACGCGGCCCTGCTCTACTGCCGCGAGCAGAAGGAACCCAAGCGCGTGGTCACGCTCATCTGCGACTCGGGCGCGAAGTACCTGAGCAAGATGTACAACGACTTCTGGATGGTCGACCAGGGGATGCTCCAGCGCGAGCGCACGGGTGACCTGCGCGACCTGATCGCGCGCCGCCACGACCGCAAGGAGGACTTCACCCTCGCGCCCGCGCTGCCGCTCGCGCAGGCCGTGAAGCGCATGCGCATGTACTCGGTCAGCCAGATGGCGGTGCTCGATGAGCGCGACCGCGTGCTCGGCATCATCGACGAGAGCGACGTGCTGCTGGCGCTATACCGCGACCGCGGCGCGCTGCAGCGCCCCGTGAGCGAGTTCATGACCAGCAACCTCGAGACCGTGCCGCCCACCACGCGCCCCGAGAACCTCATCCCGATCTTCCGCGCCGACCGCGTGGCCATCGTCGTCGATGGCGATCGCTACTGCGGCCTCATCACGCGCATCGACCTCATCAACTGGCTGCGCCAGCAGACCGCCTGACTTTGGAACCACCCATGGCCCACGACACCGCCCGGCTCCACCTCGACACCCGCTGCATCCACGGGGGCCAGCATCCCGATCCCTCGACCGGTGCGGTCATGCCGCCGATCGCCACGAGCAGCACCTTCATCCAGGACTCGCCCGGGGTCCACAAGGGCTTTGAGTACTCACGCAGCCACAACGCCACGCGGTTCGCCTTCGAGCGATGCCTCGGCAGCCTTGAGTCGAGCGGGCTCTTGGAGGAGCAGGACCGCACCTGCGGCGGTTTCGCGTTCGCCAGTGGACTGGCCGCGATCGGCACCGCGCTTGAGCTCCTCGATGCCGGCGACTGCATCGTGTGCATGGACGATGTGTACGGCGGAACCA
>VGXJ01000224.1 GCA_016873375.1 Phycisphaerae bacterium | reverse complement strand
GGTTGCTTTCGTTGCCCGGCGCACTCGTGATGCGGCGCACTCGCAGGTAGGCATCGTCGAGATCCCAGGCGGGCATCGTTGCCTTCTTGGCTTCGTCCTTCTTGGCTTCGTCCTTCTTGGCTTCGTCCTTCTTGGGCTCGGCATCCGCGGGCTTGGCTGCGTCGGCAACGGCCGGAGCGTCGGGCTTGGGTTCCGGCTTGGCGTCGGCCTTCGCATCGGCTGCGCCATCGGGCTTCGCGTCCGACTTCGCTGCCTCGGTGGGCTTGTCCTTCGCCTTCGCGGTCAGCGGCTTGCGCTTCTTCGCTGCCTCGCCGGCATCCTTGAAGTACTGCTCGAGTTCGTGCTTGGGAAGCGCCTCAAGCGACCTGTCGAGGAAGACATACCACGCGTCGATCTCCTCGTTCGTGCGCTCGCTCAGGAAGGCGAGCACCTTGCCATCGGCGGAGAAGCGCGGACGCCCGTCGTTGTCGGGGTGGCGCGTGATGTTGACCGCGGGCTTGGAGAGGTCGCTCGGCACGATCCACAGATCACTGTTGAAGTCCATGTCCGACTGCGCGAAGCAGATCGCCGTCGAGTCAGGGCTCCACACGAACTCGATGCCCGAGTCCCATCCCGGCTGCACGACCGTGACGGCCTTCGTGGCGAGGTCGAGCATGCACAGATCGCCTTGGTTGCGACGGAAAAGCAGCCGCGTGCCATCGGGGCTCGGCACGATCTGTCGATCCTGTGCGGGATCCTGCAGCAGCGCCGTCACCTCGAACGCCACGGCATCGGGCCAGCGATTCGGCTCGTCCTTCTTCTCCTCGGTCTTCTTCTCATCCTTCTTGTCCGTGGGCTTGGCGTCATCCTTGGGAGCGTCGGCCTTGGCCGGTTCTGCCGGCTTGGCCGGCTCTGCCGTGGGTTCCGCCGGCTTGGGTTGCGCCGCGGCGGGTTCGGTCGCGGCGGGTTCGGTCGGCTTCGGATCGACGGGCGCTGCTGCCGGTTCTGCGGGCTTCGCCGCATCGGCGGGAGCAGGCTCCGCCGGCTTGGGCTGCTCGATGGGCTTGGTCGCGGCCTCGAAGCTCTTCTTCACGTCATCGCGCGTCTTGGTGACGGTCGCCTGCCAAAGGTCCTCGGTCCCCGTGTGATCGCTCGTGAAGTAGAGCGTCTGGCTGTCCGCGCTCCAGGCGATGTCCTTCTCGCGGCTGGGCCAGTCGGTCACGCGACGCGCGGGCACCTTGCTGTCGGTGCCCTTGACCCACACATCACCGAACGCGATCACGGCCATCACCTTGCCATCGGGGCTGAGTGCCGCTTCGCTCGCAAGCGAGGCCACCGACTTCTGCTCGAAGAGATCTCCCGCATCCTCGGTCGCGGTGACCGCCACGAGCCGTGGTTGGCCACCGCCCGAGAGATCAAGCGTGTAGAGGCGATCCCAGACGGTGAAGGCAGCCTTCGCGCCGTCGGCCGAGACGGCGAGGTCCTTGATGTCCTCGCCCTTGAAGTTGGTGAGCTGCGCGATCGCACCGGTTGGCGAGCGGCGGAAGAGATTGACGGTGTCGTCCTTGCGATCAGAGAGGAAGACGACCGTGGCGGGTGCGGTCCAGAAGGCGTGTCCGTCGTTGCCGGCCCAGTCGGTCAGTCGCGTATAGGCCTTGGCGGGCTCGGCATTGCGGTTGAAGGTCCACACATCTCGCGAATCCGGGCCGCGGTAGTGCCGACGCGACCACTCGCTGCCTCCGCGCTCGAACACGACGATGGATCCATCGGCGTAGGGACGGGCATTGGCGCCGAACGCATCATGCACGCGGCGCGGTTCGCCGCCGGCCAGCGGAACCATGTACGAGCGCGGGCTGCGGTAGAGATCGCCCTCGAGGAACGCATCGAAGTAGGCGGCACGGCCAGCAGGCGAATCACCGATGCCGGTGAGGCGCATCGACGGGACATCGAGCGTGGTGATCTGCCGCAAGCCCGAGCCATCGGGCTGCATGAACCAGAGGTTCGGACCGCCCTCTCGATCGCTTGTGAAGACGATGCCCGAACCATCGGGCAGCCACGCGCTCTCGGCATCGTCGGCCGGGTGGCTCGTCAACCGCGTGGCTGCGCCGCCCTGCATCGGCACCCTCCACAGGTCACCGCGCCAGGTGAAGGTGATCTGCGATCCATCGGGGCTCAGCGCGGGCAGGCGGGGCAGGTCGACCGTGCCAGAAGTCACGAGCGCGGTCAGGGCAGCGGGGAGAATGGGAAGCATCAAGGAAATGTAGCCAACCAGGGACACAACGCCTGAACAGCCAAAGCATTCCATGCGTATGGACAAGCGTCGATGGGGGGGCCGCAAGGAGGTCCCAAATGAAGTGCTCGGCAGACGACCATCGCCTCGACCAGTTGCGCAGCTTGCTTCAACGGCTCGGCTTGCGCCTGCGTCATCTCAAGCGAATGCATGCCAAGGCCCAAGCGGTGCCACGACCGCATTCCAAGAACCGCAGCCGTTGCCCCGGCCTGACCTGAACAGATGGATCGATAACGCTCGATCCCTTCCGCCTCTTTCTCCTCCTGGATCGCGCCGTGATGTCTCCACACGGCGCACGCCCGCCGCAGCAGTCACCGAGCCCACCGCGCAGCGGCTCGCCTGCTGCGGCGGTGTCGTTTGGCGAGCGCCACGCGTGTCCGCACTACGATGCACAGTCCATGCGATCCGAGAGCCTCTCGTTCCTCACCCGACTCCTCGAAACGCCCACGCCCAGCGGCTTCGAGGGACCCGGGCAGCGGCTCTGGATGGAGTACGTCAAGCCATTCGCCGATCGTGTCTGGAGCGATGCGCACGGCAACTGCTTCGCTGCGATCGAGCCTGCCGGTGCCTCGCGGACACTGGCCATCTGCGGTCACTGCGACGAGATCGGCCTGATGGTGAATCATGTCGACGCACAAGGCTTCGTGTACTGCCGTGCGATCGGCGGGATCGATGCCGGCAGCATCGTGGGCAAGCGCATCCGCTTCCAGAGCAGCGTGCCCGGCGTGGCCGATCCTGTGACGGGCCTGATCGGCGCCACAGCAATCCACCTCCAGGACAAGTCAGTCGAGGGAAAGGTGCGCAAGCTGCACGAGCTCTTCATAGACATCGGCGCGAAGGACCAGGCCTCCGCGCTGGCGCGGCTGAACATTGGTGATCCGGGTGTGTTCGCCGATGGCCCGATGACCATGGGCGACGGCCTGCTCGTCGCCCGCGCACTCGACAACCGCATCGGCATCTTCGCAGCCGCCGAGGCGCTCCGTCTCGTGCATGCCGAGCGCAACAGGCTCAAGGTCCGCGTGGTCGCCGTCAGTACGGTGCAGGAGGAAGTCGGCCTGCACGGCGCGGCCATGATTGCGCAGAGCCTCGCCCCCGATCTGGCCTTCGTCACCGATGTGGGTCATGCCACCGACAGCCCGGGCATCAGCCATGCCCAGCACGGGCACTTCAAGCTCGGCGGTGGTCCCAAGCTCGCGGTCGGCCTGCCGGTCCACGCCGCATGCACCCGCATGCTGGCGGAGTCGGCCTTGGCGCAGGGCATCACCGTGCAGCGCTCGGCCACGGCCGGTCGCAGCGGCACCGACACCGACGCGATCTTCACGCGCAAC
>VGXJ01000223.1 GCA_016873375.1 Phycisphaerae bacterium | reverse complement strand
TGCTGCACGACCGGTACGCGTGGGGATGCGTCGGTCGTTGCAGACCTCGACCGAGATCTCCCACACGCCCTCACCGAGTGACCGCACGCGCGTGTGGCCAGCCCGAAGGAGCGGCATCTGGCTCGCATGGAAGGTCGTGAACGCAAAGTTGCGGTGGCACTCTTCCTCAAGCATGAAGTGCGGCGTGGCGCGGCTGGACCACTTGTTCTGCCCGCCAACCAGGATGGTGCCGAGCGTCGGATGCTGCACTTCAGTCCAGTCCTTGAAGGTGCGCCCGAAGAGGACATCGTCCCGCCATCGGGTCCGCTGCTCCTCGGTGGGTGCCGATCCATTCTGCATGATGCGGTCGTCGGTCCAGAGTTCGTTGGTGAACGAGACGACGCCCAGGCCCTCGGCGGTCCAGTTCACGAAGCCGCCGTGCACGGTGTAGAGGTCCTTGTAGATGATCATCGGGCGGTAGCCCGGCAGCATCTGCGCGCCTGCGGCGGCGATCGCGTCGTAGGCCACACGGTCGCTCGCTGGGTAGGCAGACTCGTTGTACTGCGCGCCCGGACCGCGAAGGATCATCCCGCCGGCGTTGTGATAGCTCTGCACCGCGGCGATGTTCGGGCGGGCAAGGATGAATTCCGCCACGCACCGCGTTTCGGGATACGAGAGGGGCCACGGTCCCGCACCACGCTGCACATGGTCCGGCTGCCAATCGCTGGGCCAATTGCGGTTCATGTCGTAGCCGCCCTGGCCGTCCTCGTTCACGCGGCCGTCGCCGTCGTTGTCGATCCCTTCCTCGCCGGCGAAGCTCCAGTCGCCGCGTTCGACGGTGCCATCGGGCTTGGGTTCGCGCGACACCGGCGTGAATCGCCGTGGGTCGCGCGGATCGCGACGGTGCGTGCCGTTGGGGTCCTTGCGCCACATCTGGCCGATCGAACCGTCGCCGTCAAGGTCATCCGGGCCATCCTCATCGAGTTCGCCGTCGCGATCGTTGTCGAATGGCTGCAGGCCGGTTCGATTGGAGTTGGGCGTATGGGCCTTGCTGAACCACTCATCGCGGCCGTCGGGATTGACGCTCGGGCAGAGGTAGAAGACCGAGCGGTCGATGAGCTCGGTGATCCCGATGAGCTCGGTGATCCCGGGCACTTGGCCGTGCGCGTTGCAGAGCGCATCAAGTGTGTAGCCCACGACCTCGCCGGCCTGTACTTCGTTGCCGTGGATGTTGCCGTCGATCCACATCGCGGGCTTCGAGGCCTCGGGGCCGGTCGCCGGGTTGTTGACGATCGCCACGACCATCGGCCGGCCGAGGGCGCTCTTGCCGATCTGCTCGATGCGGACGAGGTTCGGCGAACGCGCGGCGATCTGCGTGACGGCACCGAGCAGCTCGTCGTAGTCGCGGTAGCGGTTCCACGCGATGCCTGACTTGCTCGGCAGGGCATCCTGCGGCGCGAACGCCGCCGCTGCGATCACGATCATTGGAGCCATCACCATTCCCAGCCTCCTTCGAGCACGCGGCCGCCGTAGAGCAGCGCATCATCATCCACGATGACCCGGTCGAAGCGGCCGCTCGGGTAATGCACACCGATCTCGATGTGCGTCTTCGGAGCGCGCCGCACCGTCCACGAGACGCTCGCGCGCGAGCCCGGGTCGAGCCGTTCGATGCGGCGTTCGACGTCGCCAGAGAGCAAGGCATCGATGCCCACCTTGGCGCGCAGGCGCAGCGGCGGAATCGCATCATTGGTCCTGGCCATGGCCGTCGTCATCGGCATGCGACCGTCGTTGACGAGATCGACCGTGATCTCCGTGACGCCCGGCGCGACCTCGCGCGCCTTCACGCGCTCCACGCGCACGCGCGCGGATTCACCCGCGAGCGCGGCGACGAAGCCCGCGTGCTTGGTGATGAGCTCGGGAAGCATGGCGCTCGGCGGCTCGGTGCGGAAGCCCGGCGCCCACCCGCCGATCTCGACCTTGCCAAGGGTTGGGTGGTCGAAGGGCTTCCATGGCAGGAAGCCGCGGCTGCCCTGATCGCGATCGCTCCATGCGAGCCACGCAGCCGCGTCCTCGTCCGCTGGCTTGGGGGCGTCCTTCTTGTCCTCCGGCGGCGGCGAGGGATCCGGCCGCTGCCAGACCTGGCTGCAGAAGGTCGGCAGCCCGCGATGCGCGTAGCACCATGCTGCGAACGAACCCTCGTGTGCGGCGTCGCGGGCGCGCTCGATCCCGGTCGAGTCGCGATAGAGCTTGCCGATGCGTTCATAAAGCGCCTTGTCATCACCATCGATGAAGACCGGCGTGCGGCCCGTGATGTCGCGCCGCTCGTGGTTGGGGGTTCGCGCGAGTGAGTCCTGGCGTCCGAGCACATAGACCGCGCCGAGCCCCGGATGGGTGCGGATGAACTCGGCGAGGGCCTTGGCTTCGGGGGCCTCGAGCGGGAATCGTCCGGCGTCGGCCGCGAATTCGCGCCAGAGGTGGGGGAAGTTCGCGTCGACCGTGATGCCGCCGATGGCATCCTCGCCCACGCTGCCGTCGCCGTCCTGGTCGAGGCCCTCGACCATCAGCGAGAACGCGGCGAGTTCACCCTTGGCGCCATCCGGCGCACGGTCGAGCCGTGGATCGGCCGCATCGGCCACGCGTGTCGCGGGCGCATCCGAAGGACAGTCGAGTCGACGCATCATGGCGATCAGGCCGTCGCCATTGACATCACGCGGGGCATCCTCATCGACGCGGCCATCACGGTCATCATCGATGCGCGCACCAACGCGGCCGGCGTGGTCCTGCGGACGAGCGAGGCCGACGGCCCATGCATCGGGATTCGCGACCGGAATCACCCAGAGGTCCAGCCCATCGAGCACGGTCCGTGCATCGATCGCAGCCCGCTGTTCCAGTGCGAAGCGCTCGGCGACACCGGCGGCGACCAGGCTCCCCGAGCGATGCCAGCCGTCGAGGCCCGCCACGATCAGCACCGCGGGCACGGGCACCTTGCGCTTGGGCTCGTTCGTCACGTGCAGCGCGTGGATGCTCCGGCCGGCCGTGCTGGTACCGATCGAGGCGAGCGTGACCTTGCCATCGCTCGACGCTGCGAGCTGCCGCAGCGACTGCTCAAGCGCCTCAAGCGAGATGAGCTCACCAAAGCTCGTTGGCGCTGGCTTGGCCGGTTCGGTGGCCGGTGCGGCAGGTGCTGGTGGCTGCGCGGGTGCCGCCGCATCCTGAACGAGGGCGAGCTGAAGGACCACGAGCGGGGCGATCATCATGGGGAACCTTCCTTCACATGTCCTGCGAGAGCGTGGCATCGTCCATCAGGTAGAGACCGACAAGCCAGCGTTCCATCACATAGGGCTGGATCCGCAGGATGCCGGTGATCGAGGCGAACCTGATCTGGTGCTTCAAGCCGACTTCGACCGGAGTGGTCAGTTTCACCTCGACTGCGTCGTACGGCGATGGCGGCACGCCGATGCAGCAGCCATCCCACTGGTTGAGCATGGCGAGGAGCTCATCGGACTCCGTCGAGACGATCGGAAAGGCGATGTAGCCCGCGATCGTCACCCACTTGCCATGCAGCATCGCGAGGCGCTGTGGGATGATCTTCTCGCTGAGCCGGGGGACATAGGTGTTCG
>VGXJ01000222.1 GCA_016873375.1 Phycisphaerae bacterium | reverse complement strand
GTACCGATTCACGACGTCCGATGCATCAACCGCCACGGCGTCCATCCAGTGCGCCCAGGCACCGACTGTCGTCAATGCGAATCTTCGCATCACACCACCGAGCTACCTGGCGGGCCGTGGACCATCGACGGTCGATCTTCTTCCCGCAGGATCGTCACCGATTCGTTTCCACGAGTGCGTCGAAGGAAGCAGCATCGAGCTCGAGCTCACCTTCTCGCGGCCAGTCATGGGGCCAGCCAAAGAAGGCGGGTTGCCGGACATCGCTGCAGCGCTCGGACTTGATGCACCGTGCGATGCGTGCTCAATCACGACCACACCATCCTCGTGGACGGCCACAATGGATCTGGTCGAGGATCGAGCGATTTCCATCACGGCCAGTGATGGGGATGGCGTTGCGATGATCGAGCCGTTTGTGCTTCGAGTGGTGGCGCTCCGCGACCAACCCCCCATTGCGCAGCTGACCCTGCCAGCAACCGATCAGACGGTGCTACCGACCGCGAAGGTCCCTGCCGCATCGCACGCCGAAGATGACTTCGGTTTGGTGCGGTCAGCGATAGCGGCCCAGCGGATCGCCGGCGTGGAGGCCACACCTGAGCGAATGCTCACGGAGACGGCCGATCGATCGCTTTCCGAGGATCTGTCGACGATCATCGACCTTGTCGAACTCGAGGCAGCTCCTGGCGATGTGGTGATGGTGAGCGCTCTTGCTGAGGACGCCTACGAGCGCGACGGTGTGCGACGCGAACCATCCCGAAGCGCTCCACGGCGCTTGCGCGTGATCTCGAGCAGCGACTTCAGCGAGGAGATCGCGTCTGCCACGTCGGCGCTCCGCCAGAGCGTGCTTCGGCTTGAAGAACGGCAGGCTGGCGCAACGCAATCGATGGACCGGCAGGCGGTCCAACGCGACCAGGCCGAGATCGCATCTCGTACCACCACGAGTTCAAGGCAGGCGCGGGCACTCGCTGACCGCGTGCGCATGAATGAGGATCGCGATACGCCGACTTCGCGTCTTCTCGACGAGGCCGCAGACCTGCTCGACGAAGCCTGGTCCGAAGCCTCGTCTGCCAGTGAAACCGCAATCGCCAGCGACCCCAAAGACTGGCGCACTCCCAAGCTCACCGGGCAGCAGGAGGCGGTGCAGACGACGCTGGAAGCGGCAGCACGACTGCTTGATCGCGACACCAAGAGCTGGGAAGCATCGCAATCGTTGGCTCGCGCAGCCGAGGCGATCCAAGCCAGCCAAGCTGAGCGCAAGGCATTGGCGGAACAGGTCCAGGGCAAGTCACGCGACGAACTCACGCCTGGTCAGCGAGCGGCACTCGATCGGATTGCACAACGCGACGCCGAGACCGCCCAGGCCCTGCGTGAGGCAACCGAGTCGATCAAGGCACAAGGTGAGGATCTCGAGCAATCCGACCCAGCACAATCCGCGGCGATGCAGCAAGCCGTGGGCCGTGCCCAGGAGGAGGGTGTGGTTGGCAAGGTGGAGCAGTCAGGCGAAGAGACGCGCGACAACGCCATGCAGCAGGCACAGCGATCGGCTGAGCAGGCGCTCGAGTCGCTTGCACGCATGCAAGAGGACCTCGATGCAGCCCAACGGCTTGAGTCGACCGTGCTCAGGCGCATCGCCGAGGAACTTGCGGATCGACTCAAGCAACTCATTGCTGATGCCGAGGCCTCGATGCAGTCAGTCGATGATCTCGGGGAAGAAGACTCCCTGCCGCCACAGGCGATCAGCGGTGATGTCGAACGCTTGCGCAGAAACACCAACGCTGCACTCGATGAAGCCATGCGCATGGAGCGACGGCTCGATGCAGTGATCAGGCTGATCACGCCCGCGATCGGTCACGAGGAACAGGCGCTCATTCGTCTTGCAGCGCTCCAGGAACTCGCGGGCCGAGCCGACGTGAACCAGGCCATTGAGGCGGCACAACAGGATCTGCGCCGTGCCCTCGAAGCGACGCAAGCCGCCGCCAACGAGGCGAAACAGGATGAACAACGCCAGGCCCAGCAGCGGTTGGCCGAACAATGCAAGGCACTCGTGGCTCAGGAGACCGCGATCGTGCAAGGCGCCACGGAACTCGGCGAGCAAGCCGATGCGCGCCGTCGGCTGGTGGAGGGTCGTCGCCTGGCCCTGGCACAGGACGAACTTGCGGAAGGCATCGGTGCACTGATGGCGGACGGTGAGGTTGCCAAGAGCGAGATCTTCGGCGAGGCGCTCTCGCAGGCAGGCGCCTCGAGTGTGCGTGCCTCCGAAGCATTCCGCCGATCCGATGGACTGGCCGAGGCAACCAATGCGGCGCGCGACACGCTCGACACATTGGCGGGACTCGCCAGTGCCCTGGCTGACAAGTCCAAAGAGAAGGACCGATTCGCCGAGGCGCGCGATCAGGGCGATCAACAGAACAATGCAGCGGGTGGCGGCGGAGGCGGTGGCCAGCAAGGCGGCATCCTGCCGATCGCGGAACTCAAGTTGCTTCGCGACCTGCAAGCCAAGCTCGGTCGCCGCGCCGCGCGCGCCCTGTCGGATGGCGGCGATCCGTCGATCGTGCCGACGCTTCGACAAGCCCAAGAGAGGCTTGAAGGCATGGCAGGCCGGCTGCGCGAGGCCATCATGAGTGCCGAGGGTGGTGTCCCGCGCATCACGCCAGTCGAACCCAACGCCCAGGAACCAGAGGCCACGCCATGAACCAGCAGTCAACCCCCAGCGTGAAGCATGGCATGATGACCATCATGCACCAAGGCCTCTGCATGATGCTGCTCGCAGCCACAGCGGCCGCCCAGGACGCGCCGGTCACCGATCCGCCACGTGCAAAGACCCTTGATGAACTCCTGGGCATCGAGGGTGACGGCGACGGTTCTCGGGCTGCACAAGATGACGCGCGTGCCCGGCTTGATCGCGATCTCGGCGAGCAGAAGCTGGCGGATACCTTCGAGCGCGCGATCGAGGGCATGCGCCGCTCGACGGAATTGCTCGACCGATCTGCGGCTGCGGCTGATGTTGCGCGGACGCAGGAAGAGATCCTTGCTCGCCTTGACGCCATCATCGACGAGGCGTCGCGCCGTCAACAACAGCAGCAACAGTCAAGTTCGTCATCCAGCTCATCATCGTCTTCAAGTTCTGGAAAACCCAAGCCTGGCCAGCAGAGTGCCTCGGGCCAGCAGTCGAACGAAGGCGAGGCGCAACGCCGTGCCAACGCGCGCAACAATCGCCAGGAGCGCAATGGCAAGGATCGCCAGGGTGCAAGCTCATCCGACCAGCAAGGTGATGGCCCTGCCATGGAGGACTCGCTCGATCCCGAGGCATTCCTCGCCGGCGACGCCGAATGGGGCGCGCTCCCGCCGCGCGTACGCGAACAAATGCGCCAAGGCATGCGTGAGCGCATGAGCAGCGTCTACCGAACCTGGACAGAGCGCTACTACGAGCGCGTGGCGAAGGAGTCCAAGCCATGATGTCGATCCTGCTCTTGCTGACGCTGGCTGCGTCCACAACGCTCGGCCAAGCTCCGATCGTGCAAGCCCCGCCGCCCAAGGTCGAGGTTGGCGATGATGCCGGGGCCGAGAATCGCCCGATGGACGGGGAGACCACGCCGGCGTGGCG
>VGXJ01000221.1 GCA_016873375.1 Phycisphaerae bacterium | reverse complement strand
GATCTAGCGATCCTGTTGGGGCAGTGGGCGGCAGGGGCGTTGAGCCCCGCGGACCTGAACGACGATGGCGTCGTCAACGGCGCTGATCTGGCGATCCTGCTCGGCGATTGGGGCTGAATTCACCGATGTTCGGCAAGTCGCGTGCCCAGTTCGGCCTGCGCTTCGGATAGCGTTCGACCATCCGAGGTACACCCATGTCCAATGTCGAAGACCGCCTCAGCCAGCTTGAAGCGACCGTCGCCCGCCAGCGCACGACCATGAACATCCTCACGGCGCTCGCTGTCGGTGCGTGCGTGGTGGCCTGGGTTGCTTCGAATCGCGATGAACTCCGCGTCCGAAAGCTCGAGATTGTCGACGGCAATGGCATGGAGCGCTTCGTCGCCTACGCCGCCGACAACGGCGACGCGTCCACGGAGTGGTACGACGCCGACGGATCCCTCCGCCTCGACGCGTTCACGACCGGCGATGGCGATGCCGCCATGCAGTGGAGCGATGCGTTCGGTGGCATCCGGCTCGACGTCTTCACGCTCGCCAGCGGCCAGTCGAGCATGCAGTTCTTCGATCAGGACCAGTACCGCCGCGTGGACATGGGCACGCTCGAGAACGGCCAGGCCAGCCTGCAGTTCTTCGACCGGACCGGCCAGCGCCGTCTCGATGCGTTCACGCTCCCGTCGGGCCAAGCCAGCCTGCAGCTCTTCGACATCGATGACACGCGCCGGGTCGATCTGTCGACGCTTCGCGACGGACAGGCCAGCCTCAAGCTTGCCGATCGCGCCGGACAGGAGCGCCTCGATGCGTTCGTGCTTGGTGATGGCAATGCCAGCCTCAAGTGGATTGACGCCGGTGGCCGCGAGCGCATCGATGGTTTCACCACGCCGGATGGCCAAGCAAGCATGCAGTGGTTCGATGATCGCGAGCGTCGCCGCATGGACATCTTCACGCTCGCCGACGGCCAGGCGAGCCTGCAGTGGCTCGACACTGCCGGCAACCTCCGCATGGATGCCTTCACGCTCTCTGACGGCGGCGCCAGCATGCAGTGGTACGACACCAACGAGACCGTGCGCGTGGATGTCTTCACGCTCGCCGATGGCCAGGCAAGCCTGCAATGGCTCGACCCCGAGGGCGCTCGGCGGCTTGACGGTACGACCCTACCCAACGGCCAGTCGAGCCTGCACTGGTTCGACGGGGCAGGGCGCCTGCGCATGGATGCGTCGACCCTTGCCGATGGCCAGGCGAGCATGCAATGGTTCGACACTCGCGAACGCAAGCGGCTCGATGCCTTCACGCTCACGGATGGGGTTGCCAGCCTGCAGTGGCTCGACGGCGGCGAGAATCGACGCCTGGATGCCTTTACGCTCGAGGACGGGCAGACCAGCCTGCAGTGGTTCGATCAGGGTGGCGCACGGCGCATCGATGCCAGCACGCTCGCTGGCGGCCAGGCCAGCGTGCAGTGGTTCGACACCAACGAGCGCATGCGCATCGATGCCTTCACGCTGCTCGACGGTGCCAGTGGCAGCGTGCTGTACGACGCCCAGGAGAAGCCGCGGGCAGGCTTCGACATGAATTCATCCGGCAAGGTCGGCGAGCTCCGTGGCCGCTGAGGATCGGTCGGCCCGTTGCCCGGATCGATCGCAGTGTCGACCGCCATCTCCCAGACGACAACGACCCCGCCGGATGGCGGGGTCGCTTCGTGAAGGCCGCGGTGGGATTTGAACCCACGAAATACCAGATTTGCAATCTAGCCCCTTAGGCCACTTGGGTACACGGCCAGTGTGACTGGCGAACCGATATAGTGGCATGCCGATGATGGCGCGTCAACACTGGTCGCTGGTGCAGTACGCGGTTATCGCGATCGGTTCTGCGGCGAGCGCCCAAGCCCCTGCAGTTGCTCCGGCCGCACCGAGTGCCGCCGCCAAGGCCTCTGAATCAGCGCCCCCGTTGCAACCCGCACCGAACGCCGTGTCGACGGCAAGCCCAGCACGGCCGCCGCTGCTGCCGGATCGCAGCGATGTCGTGGGCCTGTCGGTGCGCATCGAGCAGACCGATGCGGGCGGGCTCGTGGCGATTCCCCAACGCAAGTACCTCGGCACGATTGAACGGCGCGCGCCGCTGCTGCCGAGCCCGGTCCTTGCGGACTTCCGTGCCGCCATGGCCGAGTCGAAGGGGCCGGTGTGGTTCAAGCTCAACGGCATCGTCACGACCTATCGCGGCATGAACTTCATCGTGCCCACGTTTGCCACGCGCCTCGATGGTGAACCACCGGTCGCTGCACAGGTCGCCGTCGTACCGCCAGGAGGAAGCGCGCCCGTTGATGTGGCGCGGGTCGATCGCGCTCCCGCAACCAGACCCGCGGCGGCGAGCGGCACCACGACTCCCGATCAGGCCGCTGGGTCGGCCGAGGCGCGGCTTGATGCCGCGCTGGGCGAGGGCGCGAGCGCCCCCGAAGATGTGGCCGCGCGACTCGAGCGCAGCCTCGAACAGCGTGCGGGGACTGCACCCAAGAGCGGGGCCGTCGCCAGCCCGGGAGGTCCGCCACCGGCAGCGGTGCGCGCGCTCCAGCGCCAGCGCTGCACGATCGAGCGGGATGCCCGCACGGGTTCCTGGTACGCGCTGACCTTTGACAACGACCTTGGCCTGCAGCGTCGCATGCAGTTCGTGCCGTGCGCCGCGCTCCAACGCATCGAGGAAGCCGCTCGGCTCGCTCCCGTCGGGACGGCGATGCTCGTGAGCGGCGCAAGCTGGGAAGCCGACGGCGCGCTGTGGCTGCTGCCGGACCGCGCCGAACCGCTCACGGCTGGTCGCGGCGTCTCGCCCTGAGTCCACGGCCGCGCCGCCGTGCCGCTACAGTCCAGAGACCATGGCTTACCCCACTGTCACCATCCAGACTGACCACGGCACCTTCGAACTCGAGCTCTGGAACGACGTCGCTCCCGGGCACGCCGAGAACTTCCTCAAGCTCGCCAACAAGGGCTTCTACGACGGCCTGGCCTTCCACCGCATCATTCCTGGCTTCGTGATCCAGGGCGGCTGCCCGAAGGGTGACGGCACCGGTGGCCCGGGCTGGAACATCAAGGCCGAATTCAATGAGCGCCAGCACGTGCCGGGCGTCCTCAGCATGGCGCGTAGCGGCCATCCTGACAGCGCCGGCAGCCAGTTCTTCGTCTGCCTCACGCGCGAGCACTGCCAGCACCTCGATCGCCAGTACACCGCCTTCGGCAAGGTGACCAAGGGCATGGAGGTGATCGAGAAGATCGCCGCGACGCCGTTGCGCGATCCGCGCGGCGGCACGCCGGCCAAGGCACCGCGCATGACGAAGGTCACGGTGAACGCGAGCCAGCCAGCCGGCCACTGACGATGGACGCTGCGCCCGACCGGCTCGAGTCGATTCGCAGGGCGATCCTTGCCTTTCGTGATGAGCGCGACTGGGCGCAGTTCCACGATCCCAAGAACCTCGCGCAAGGCTTGGCGATCGAGGCTGCCGAGCTCCAGGAGGTCTTCCTCTGGAAGACGACCGACGAATGCAAGCGGCTCGATCCCGAGGATGTGTCCCGCGTGCGTGAGGAGGTCGCCGATGTCTTCCTCTTCTCGATCCTCGTGGCTGATGCCTTCGGCATCGACCT
>VGXJ01000220.1 GCA_016873375.1 Phycisphaerae bacterium | reverse complement strand
TCAAGAGCCGATACGGCAACCTCGTGACATGCGAACTCGACCGCAGCACGCAAGCGCCGACGCCGGACTCCAAGCGCCGGGAGTTCGAGGCGGACTTTGAACTCCGCTTCGAGCGTGCCACGATCAAGGCACGATCGTGCGTCGAGATCACGACGCCAAAGAGCGCGCTCTCGATGAAGTTGCGCTGGATCGAGCTCATCGATCCGGCGCAGGGCGATCTGCGATTCCCTCCCGCGGAGCCCAAGGCCCCATGACGCCGATCGTGGCCGGTCGGCGTGTCACGGTGATGGGACTTGGCCTGTTCGGAGGCGGACTTGGCGTGGCGCGTTGGCTGCATGCACAAGGTGCCCACGTCAGGATCACCGATCGGCGCGATGCCACCGTCCTTGCCGATGCACTTGCCGCGCTCGAGCCACTGCGATCGTGCGGGCGGCTCGAGGTGGAATGTGGGCAGCACACACCGGACTGGTTCACGCAGACCGATCTGCTCGTCGCCAACGCCGCGGTGCCGACCCCTTGGAGCAACCCGCTGCTAGGTTCCGCGCGCGAGGCTGGGGTTCCGGTGACCACCGAGATCCGCCTCTCCATCGAGGCACTGCACGATCGACGCACGATCGGTATCACGGGGAGCGCTGGCAAGAGCACCACCAGCGCGATGACGCTTGAGGCGCTGCGTGCCAGCGGTCGCCGCGCCGTGATCGGCGGCAATTACGGCGGATCCCTGCTCGGCAGCGCCGACGCAGGTACCGCGGATTGGCTTGTGCTCGAATTGAGCAGCGCGCAGCTGTGGTGGCTCTCCGATGAAGCCGCCGACTGGTCGGGGCAGTCTCGTCTGGGATGGAAGCCAACGATCGGCGCGCTTACGAATCTGGCTCCGAACCATGTTGATTGGCACGGCTCGGTGCAGCACTACCTCATGGCGAAGGGAGGCGTTGCGCCCGCTTCGGGAAGCTTAGTGAGCTGGTTCGCAAGCGACGACCCCGATGCGGATCGTGCAGCCGCGGCAGCGGTCGGTACGGATCGCGTATGGTGGCGAGCGACACCGCCGATCGTCGCGATGGATGGGCTGGCTCTCTCCGTGCCTGGTACGCACATGGTGCAGAACGCACGAACCGCGCTTGCGCTGCTCGACCGTGCAAGCGCCATCGACAGGCTGGACACCGATCGGACCGCTGCGATCCAAGCCGTCAATGCCTTCCCAGGCCTGCCCCACCGGATGCAGCGGGTTGGGTCCTGGAAGGGCATTGCATGCTTCAACGATTCCAAGAGCACGACCCCGGCAGCGACGATGCGCGCGCTCGAGGCCTTCGCTGACCTGTCGCGGGTTCACCTGATCGCGGGTGGATACGACAAGCACATCGACCTCTCCGGCATCGCCGGGCTGGTTCCGCGACTCGCCGGTCTGTACGCCGTCGGGCAGGTACAGGATCAGCTCGCCACATCGGGGGGAATGCGCTGCGGCACGCTGGACGTGGCGGTGCACGCCGCCCTTGACCGTGCCCGACCGGGCGACTCGATCCTGCTCTCCCCAGCGTGCGCCAGCCTAGACCAGTACCCCAACTTCGAGCACCGGGGCGACCACTTCGTCGAGCTTGTTCGCACGGCGGCAGCCACCGGAAGCCGATAGAGTCCTGCCATGGCGACCCTTCGAGCCCTTGTTCGCGCCACGCTGCTGACCCCGGTCCTGGCCCTTGCATCGTGCTACACGCCCGATGGCGGCCTGATGCCGACCAGTGGCCGCGGCTTCACCTACATCAGCACCCCGACGCAGCCGCTCACGATCAAGATTGTGAACATCTGCAAGCTCGATGCCGCCGATGTGCCAGAGGTCTTCCGCGAGTGGCGCCTGGCCCCAGGCCGCCAGCTGACCTTCAAGTTCCTGCACGGCCAAGGCGATAACGCCAGCGAGCGCCCTGACCAGCTGCTGTGGGAAGAGTGGGACGCTGGGACGACCACTGGCTCGCTCCGCAACCAGATGCCGTGCCCGCCCTCGGTCTGCCGACGAATCGATGTCGACATCCGGCCGCCCGAACCGCTTCCAGTCGAGGATGCTTCGAAGGAAGTGGACACCAAGGCCAGCGGCGAGTCCCGCCAGCCCGACAAGGACCCGCGCGAGATCTACGACCCGTGATCGGCGCGCGGATCGGCCACGGCTACGACCTGCATCGACTTGAGCCGGTGGCACCCGAGGGTGCAGGCCGACCGTTCATGCTCGGCGGGCTGAGGATCGATCATGACCGTGGCCCCGTGGGCCACTCCGATGGCGATGCCCTGCTGCATGCCGTCACCGATGCCATCCTCGGAGCTCTTGCCGAACCCGACATCGGCCAGTTGTTTTCCGACCGTGATCCGCGATGGGACGGCGCCGACAGCACGATCTTTCTGGCTGAAGCCGTGCGACGCATGCAGTCGCGGGAGCTTCGCATCGGCAATGTGGATGCCACGGTGATCTGCGAACGGCCCAAGATCGGACCCGTGAAGGAAGCGATGCGCGCTCGGCTAGCTGAGTTGCTCGACACGGACGTGAGCGCCGTCAACATCAAGGGCAAGACGCACGAGAAGGTCGATGCCGTCGGCGAGGGACGAGCCATCGAAGTGCACGTGGTCGCCCTGCTCGTGCCGTGAGTGCGCCGATCGTGCCGAACGGGCACGGCGCACCCAGCGATTGAACGACGCCAATGCCACCGAAGCTGCAGCGGCCATGTCGGACGGTCGGCGCGATCGTGTAGCCTTGAACGCATGCGAGCCATCGTCACTGGTCAGATCGGCGTGGACAAGAAGCCCTACCTGCGCGATGTCGAGCGTCATGCCGGCGAGCGCGGAGACCGCATGCAGGTCTTCCATATTGGCGACATGATGTATGCCGAGGCCCCTGACGTGCGACCCGGCAGGATCCTCGACTTGCCCATCAGCAGGCTCAACAGCCTGCGACGCGCCGCCTTCAAGGATGTGATCGCGCACACCATGCCGCGCGAGGAGCACCCGAACATCGTGGTGAACACCCACGCCACCTTCCGCTGGCGTCACGGGCTCTTCAGCGCGTTCGACTTCGACCAGCTCCGACGGCTCGAACCGAACATGTTCATCTGCCTGGTGGACAACGTCGAGACCGTGCACCACCGGTTGCACGCCGAGCATGACATCGATGCCACGCTGAAGGACTGCATGGTCTGGCGCGAGGAGGAAATCCTTGCCACCGAACTGATGGCGCAGGCACTCGACTGCCGGGACCAGTTCTACATCCTGAGCCGCGGACGCCACAAGGACACGGTCGAGACCTGCTTGCGCCTGGTGACCCGTCCCGACATGCGCAAGGTCTACCCGAGCTTCCCCATGAGCCACGTGGTCGACATGCCTGACGTGCTCGAGGAGATCGAGCGGTTCCGAGCCGCGCTTGCCAGGTTTTTCATCACCTTCGACCCTGCTGACGTGGACGAGAAGTTGCTGCTCGATCGCGGCCTCGCGGCCGCGCGTGAAGGCAAGGACTTCATCGAGGTCGCAGCCCATGCCTTTGGTGGACGCGAGGGCGCTCCGCCCATGAAGGTCAGCGTCCGGGAGATCCTGGACATCGCAGGTGACGTGGACGGCCAGATCTACATGCGCGACTTCAAGCTGATCGACCAGA
>VGXJ01000219.1 GCA_016873375.1 Phycisphaerae bacterium | reverse complement strand
ACAAGTCCATGGATTCCACGAGCGTGGGGAGCCCGAGCACGCCGTGGCTGACGCCATGCGAATCCACATGCGCCAGGCACACCGCGTAGTGACGGCTGCTTCGATAGCCCTTCGTGCCATCGATCGGATCGAGCGTCCAGAAGCCAGCACTCGCATCGGCGGGCGCCTTCCAAGACAAGGCGTCGAATGGATCACCGTCGAAGCCCCCAACCGCGCCGACCACAGCCGTGCTCGCCAGCGCGCGCATGGCCTCGGCCTCGGGGCCATCGAGGCTCGTGGGCGATTCCTCGCCCACAACACCTGCGAGCCCAAGCTCACGACGAAGCACGATGGCTGCTGCTGCTTGGGCTGCCACATCCCCTGCCGTCACCGGCGACCCGTCGGGCTTGATGCAGGGCACCCGGCCAAGTGGGTGCCGCGTCACCAGATCGATCGCCCGAACGCTGGCGCTGACAGCGCGCAGGGCCGCTTCCAAGAACGATGGGGATGACATGGGGCGGAGCATAGGTGGGTCGTGGAGCCTCACCCCCCGGTTCAGAAGCCTCGCCGGAGGCCTACAAAGTTACCGGACTAATTTCGGGTCGCACCAGATTGGCACGGCTGTTGCATGAATGGGTCGCGCTCCCGGCAACCCCGACAGCGCAGAAAGAACACCAATCATGTCCACCGGCAAGATCATCGGCATTGACCTCGGCACCACCAACAGCGTCGTCGCCATCATGGAAGGCGGCCAGCCCAAGGTGCTGATCAACGCCAGCGGCAACCGCACCACCCCGTCGGTCGTCGGCTTCACCGAAAAGGGCGAGCGCCTCGTCGGCCAGCCTGCCCGCCACCAGCAGGTCACCAATCCCAAGAACACCGTCTTCAGCATCAAGCGCTTCATGGGCCGCCGCGCCGGCGAAGTCCAGGACGAGCAGAAGACCGTCCCCTACGCCGTGCTCGGCGGCACGGATGACCTGGTCAAGGTCGACATCCGCGGCAAGCAGTACACCCCGCCCGAGATCAGCGCGATGGTGCTGCAGGAACTGAAGAAGATCGCCGAGGACTACCTGGGCGAGAAGGTCGAGCGTGCGGTCATCACCGTGCCGGCCTACTTCAACGACAGCCAGCGCCAGGCGACCAAGGATGCGGGCGAGATCGCCGGCCTCAAGGTCGAGCGCATCATCAACGAGCCCACCGCCGCGGCACTGGCCTACGGCCTCGAGAAGAAGAAGAACGCACGCATCGCCGTCTTCGACCTCGGTGGCGGTACCTTCGACATCTCGGTGCTCGATGTGGGCGATGGCGTCTTCGAAGTGCTCGCCAGCAACGGCGACGGACACCTCGGCGGCGACGACTTCGACCAACGACTCATTGACTTCATCGCCGAGGACTTCCGCAAGAAGGAAGGTATCGACGTCCGCAAGGACCCGATGGCCCTCCAGCGCCTGAAGGAAGCCGCGGAAAAGGCCAAGATCGAACTCTCCAGCGCGATGGAGACCTCGGTCAACCTGCCGTTCATCACGGCCGACCAGAACGGCCCCAAGCACCTGCAGTGCACCGTCACGCGCGCCACCTTCGAGAGCCTCTGCGGCGACCTCTTCGATCGCCTGCGCACGCCGTGCGAGCAGTGCCTGAGGGATGCCAAGCTCTCGGCGGGCGACATTCAGGAAATCGTCATGGTCGGTGGCTCCATCCGCATCCCGCGCGTGCAGCAGATGGCCAAGGAGATCTTCCGCACTGACAAGCTCGACCTCTCGATCAACCCCGATGAGGTCGTGGCGATCGGCGCGGCGATCCAGGGCGGCGTGCTGCAGGGCGAAGTGAAGGATGTGCTCCTCCTCGACGTCACGCCTCTCTCGCTTGGCGTCGAGACGCTCGGCGGTGTCATGACCACGCTCATCTCGCGCAACACCACGATCCCGACCGCCAAGAAGGAAGTCTTCTCGACCGCGGCCGACAACCAGACCAGCGTGACCATCCATGTGCTGCAGGGCGAGCGCCAGTTCGCCCAGGACAACCGCAGCCTCGGGCGCTTCGATCTCACCGGGATCGCCAGCGCTCCCCGTGGCGTGCCGCAGGTCGAGGTCGAGTTCAACATCGATGCCAACGGCATCCTCAACGTGAAAGCCACCGACAAGTCCACGGGCAAGGCGCAGGAAATCAAGATCACTGGTTCCAGCGGCCTGAGCAAGGATGAAGTCGAGCGCATGGCCAAGGAAGCCGAGGCCCACGCCGCCGAGGACAAGGCACGCCGCGAACTCGTCGACCTGAAGAACCAGGCCGAGCAGGTCTGCTACGCCACCGAGAAGGCGCTCGCGGAGCACGGCGCAAAGGTCAGTGCCGAGACCCGCGCCTCCGTCGAGTCCGCTGTCTCCAACCTTCGCGAACGCGTGAAGGGCGAGGACCGAGCCGCAATCGAAGCCGCCATGAAGCAGCTCAACGATGCCTCGATGGAACTGGGCAAGGTCGTCTATGAGTCGACCAAGGACCAGTCAGGCGGCGCGCAGGCGCAGGCCAAGAAGGGCGACGACGTGATCGACGCCGAGTACGAGGTCAAGGACGGCAACTGATCGCCCGTGCGTCAACCCAGGCGCCCGCGAGGGGGGATTCTTGGCGGCTGGCCACGGCCTGCCCCCAAAGCGGCTGAGGTATCGCGTTGGCCGAACCGGCGCGGGCTGTGGGCCGGAGTAGGTGCAAAAAATGAGCCGCGGCCCCCGTGGGCCGCGGCCGTCCCTTTCCCTATGCGCCCGCAGGGAGGTGCGGGCGAGAGGTTCGTCGGGCGCACCGGAACGGAGCGCAGCCCATCAATCGCCAAAAGCCTACCACCATTTCCCACTCCCGCAAGCACAACGCGCGCCCAGGCCCTTGAACCTGCCGGTCGATCTGCCGGTGGCGCCAACCCTCCCCCACATCGACAGATCCCCCTCCGGCTGCTAGGGTTGCAGGCTCGCCAGACCGTCTCCCCTGACTCGAGGCCGGCGCCTCGGGGCTCGGAGACCGCATCAGGAGCCCACATGACCGCCATTCGAGGCATCGCCGCCAGTCCGGGAATCGCCATCGGCACGGCTGTCATCGTGGCCGAGAGCCTGAGCCAAGTCAGTTTCCGTCAGGTAGCCCCTGAGGAGGTCGGTGACGAACGGGCCCGGCTGGAAGCCGCGCTGACCGAGAGTGCTGCCGAGCTGACCGAGCTTCGTGATGCGAGCGCGGCCACCATGGGGCGCGAGGCCGCCGCGATTTTCGATTTCCATCTTGGCCTGCTCAAGGATCGATCCCTCGTCGGGGCGATGGTCGCGGACATCGAGCGCGAGCAGGTCTGTGCCGAGTACGCGGCCAGCGAGAACTTCGTGAAGTTCGCCGACCGCCTCCGAGCACTGCCGGATCCCATGTTCCAGGAGCGTGCTGGCGATGTCGTGGACCTCGAGCGTCGCGTGGTCAGCAAACTCATCGGTGCCAGCGGCAAGCGGCTCAAGGATCTCGGCGGTCCGGCGGTCGTGATCGCGCACGAACTCACGCCGAGTCAGACCGCGGAGTTCCACCGCGCCAAGGTGGTTGCCTTCGCCACCGACGCCGGCGGCCTCACCGGCCATACCAGCATCATCGCGCGTGCGCTGGCGATGCCCGCGGTGGTGGGCTGCAAGGATGCCA
>VGXJ01000218.1 GCA_016873375.1 Phycisphaerae bacterium | reverse complement strand
TGCCCTGAGTCATTGCCGGCGTCGGCAAGATTCCCACGAAGTCAACTGGCCCGACGCAGCCACTCGTCTTCGAGCTCAGACAATCGCGCCTGCAACGAGGATCGCTCCTCGTTCAGGCGCTTGACCTTGTCGCCGTCGCGGTAGACCGCTGGATCGGCCAGGTCCGCATCGAGGGCTTCCATCCGATCGGTTGCCTTGGCGATCTCGGCGTTGAGCTTCTCATCCGACAGCTTGGAATGGGCGCCCTTGGGCGCGGGTGATTTCGTCGACGGCGCGGCCTTGGCCGGCTGCGCAGGTCCCGTGGCAGCTTTGGCAGGAGGGGCCGAACCTGTTGCAGGGGGCGACGCTGCGGGGGCCGTGGCCTGTGCTGCCTTGCGTCGATCCCGGTCAGCATCGGCGCGGCGGCGCGACTCGGCTTCCTTCGCGCGTTCGGTGCGCTTGGCTTCCCACTCCGAATAGCGGCCTTGGAACAATTCGACCTGGCCTTCGCCATCGAAGGCGATCAGTCGATCGCATGTCGTCTCGAGCAGCGCTCGGTCGTGGCTGATGAGCAGCAGTGCGCCGTCGTAGCCCCCATGTTCCGAGCGCGGCGCGAGCGATTGCTCGAGACGCTCGGCGCTGGGGATGTCGAGGTGGTTCGTCGGCTCGTCGAGGACGAGGATGTTGTTCGCGCCGGCGACCAGGCCCGCGATGACCGCGCGCGTGCGCTCGCCGCCGGAGAGCGCGCCCAGCGGCTTCTCCTGCGCTTCGCCACTGAAGAGGAACGCGCCCGCGAGGTTGCGCGCTTCCTGCTCGTTGAGCTTCATGCCGTTCGATCGTGCCGGAACGGCCTGCTGGAGGTACTGCCAGACGGTCAGCGAACCGTCGAGGTGATCGTGGGTCTGGCGGAACCAGCCGCTGCGCAGTCGCGGGGCGCGCTTGAGCTCGCCGCCGTCAGGCTCGAGCTCCCCGAGCAGGATCTTGACGAGCGTGCTCTTGCCGCAGCCGTTGGGCCCGATGATCCCGATGCGCTCACCGGGCTTGATGAGGACATCGAGCCCTGAGAACAGCGTCCGCGGACCGTAGGACTTTCCCAGCCCGTGAGCCTCGATCGCGCGGTCGCCCAGTTCGGGCGCACGCGGTAGGTCGATGTCCATCGCATCAAGCTCCATGGGCCGCTCGACGAGTTCGCTCTCCTTGTAGCGCTCCAGGCGCGTGGCCCGGCCGCGAGCCTGCTTGGCGCGCTGCCCCGCCTTGTAGCGAAGGATGTACTCCGTCTCGGCACGGATGCGGTCCTGCTGCTTCTCGTGGACGCGCGCCTGCAGTTCCATGCGCTCGCGGCGCAGGTTGACGAAGTCGGCATAGTTGCCCGGGTACTCGTGGATCACACCCTGGTCGATCTCGACGATGCGGTGCACCACGCGGTCGAGCAGCCAACGGTCGTGGCTCACCACGAGCACGGCACCCTTGAACTCGTCGGCGAGGAAGTCCTCGAGCCAGCGACGCCCGTCGATGTCGAGGTGGTTCGTGGGCTCATCGAGCATGAGCAGGTCCGGCTGCTCGAGCAGGAGCTTCGCGAGGCCCAGTCGCGCGCGCTGGCCGCCGCTGAGCGAGGTGACGGGCGTGGAAAACTGGGCATCGACGAAGTTCAGGCCGTGCAGCACGGCATCGACCTTGTGGTCGGTGGCGTGCCCGCCCAGGCGATCAAATTCCGACTCAAGGAGGACTTGGCGCGACATGAGCCGATCGAGTTCGGCACCCTGCGCGGTCGCCATGCCCTCGAAGACCTCGTCGAGTTCCTTCTGGATCTCGTCGAGACGCCCGAAGGCGGCTGCGGCGGCGCTGCGGAGCGTGTGTGCGGGATCGAGCTTGGGCTCCTGCTCGAGGTAGCCGATGCGGATCCCGCGCTGCAGACCCACGCTGCCATGGTCGGGCTGGATGCGGCCCGCGATGATCTTGAGCAGCGTGCTCTTGCCGCAGCCATTGCGGCCGACAAGCCCGATCTTCTGGCCTTCGTCGACGCCGAGCACCACATCATCAAGGAGGATGTTGACGCCGTGTCCGAAGCGAACATGGTTGACGGTGACCAGGCTCATCGGGGCGGAGAGTGTAGGGGTGCTACATTCGGCGCGTGAACAGCCCGACGATGCACGACGCGGCGAAGGCCCGTCGCGACCGCGCGACGCGTCTGAGACGCATGCTGATCATGCCGGTCCTGATCCTGGGGATCGGACTCTGGCTGAGCGATGCCTACGGCGGCCGCAAGGTCGACCAGGAGCGCTTCGCAGCTTCGCGCGTGCGCGAACTCGCCACCCAGTACTGGGCCAAGCGCATCGTGAGCCCCGGCACGCTGCCGACGACCGCTGCCATCGCGCCGATCGACCCCACGCTGGCGCAGTGGCTGGTGGCGCGCTGGGATGCGGCGGCAACGGGGGGCGGCACCATCGTGGTCGAGCCGATCGATGTGGCTCCTGCCGCGGTTGCGGACGCCACCGTCACGCTGCGGGTGGTCTTCCCGGGCGACGAACCGATCGAACTCGACGCCACGGTCATCGACGGCATCGTGCATGTGCTTGCGGTGCGTGAGGCGACCGCAGCCGCAGCGCCCGAGGGGACACTGCCCCTGCCGGGCACGGCACCATCAGGATCAACTACGGAGCCCTGACGCATGCAGGTGTGGATCAACGGTCACTTTCATGATGCCAACGCCGCGACTGTTGGCTTCTTCGATGCGGGCTTCCAGCACGGCGTGGGCCTCTTCGAGACGCTGCGCGCGCGTGATGGCGAGGTCTTCCGTCCCTTGGCGCACCTTGAGCGGCTGCGTGCCAGCGCAGTCGCGCTGCGCCTGGCGGAGCGCCTGAACATCGAGGCGATCGCCGAAGCGATCGAAGCCACCCTTGCACGCAACGGGCTTCGCGATGCGCGGGTCCGTGTCACGCTGACGGGCGGCGACCTCAACATGCTTGCGCGAGCGCGAGAGGGTGGTGGCATCGAGGCGATGCACCCGACCATCGCGATCGTTGCGCAGCCGCCCACGCCTTACCCCGAGGCGATGTTCACCGAGGGCGTCCGCGTGATGGTGGCTGAGGGCCGCATGAATCCTTGGGATCCGATGGCCGGCCACAAGACGCTCTCGTACTGGCCGCGGCTCCTGGCCCTGCAGCAGGCCGCGGTGCACGGGTGCGGCGAGGCACTCTGGTTCGACGTCGCCAACGCGCTTGCGTGCGGGTGCGTGAGCAACGCCTTCATCGTGAAGGACGGCATCGTGCGCACGCCGGTGGCGCGCGGCGACAGCGAGCCGTCACCGATCCCCAGCGCGGTGCTCCCCGGCATCACGCGCGCGTTCGTCATCGAGGCGGCACGCGCTCGCGGCATGGAGGTGCGCATTGAGCGCGTCTCCGTGGACGACATCCTGTCCGCCGATGAGTGCTTCCTAACGAACGCATCCTGGGGGGTGCTCCCGGTCACCCAGCTCGAGCAGGAATCGATCGGCCGCGGCGAGCCGGGGGATGTGGCGGCGACCCTGCGAGAGGCCTGGATCGAGGCCGCAGCGGCCTGACGCCCCCGTTCGGTGCCCGCACCCGCGGGCGGTACATTCGGTGCCGGAGAACGATGCATGGACGCGACCGCTCCATCCCATGAACCTGCGCCGGGTGGCTTCG
>VGXJ01000217.1 GCA_016873375.1 Phycisphaerae bacterium | reverse complement strand
CCCGCTACCGCCGCCGGTACGTCGACATGTACGCCAATCCGGCCACGGTGCGGACCTTCCAGATGCGCTCGCGCATCGTCAGCGCGATCCGCCGCTTCATGGAGGCGCGCGGCTACCAAGAGGTCGAGACCCCGATGATGCAGGCCATGGCTGGCGGCGCCGCGGCGCGGCCCTTCGCCACGCACCACAACGCACTCGACATGCAGCTCTTCATGCGCATCGCGCCGGAGCTCTACCTGAAGCGCCTGCTCGTGGGCGGCCTGCCCAAGGTCTTCGAGATCAACCGCAACTTCCGCAACGAGGGCGTGGACCGCAGCCACAATCCCGAGTTCACCGCGATGGAGGCCTACGAGGCCTTCGGCGACTACATGACCATGCTCGAGATGGTCGAGAGCCTCGTGCATGCGGTCGCGTGCAATGTGGCCGGCGTGCCCGAGGGCGGCGCGGTGGCGCTCCCGTTCGGCGATCTCGTCATCGACTACGCCAAGCCGTTCAGGCGCGTGCGCTACGAGGAACTCTTCCATCAGGCCTTTGGCTTCGACATGGAGGACGAGGCTCGCGTGCGTGCGACCGCCAAGCAACTCCATGTCGAGGGTGCCGCGACCAAGGATCACTGGCTTGTCGTCAATGACCTGTTCGAGGAGAAGGCCGAGGCCCTGCTCGATCCATCGAAGCCCACGTTCGTCCTCGACTATCCCAGCGCCATCAGCCCGCTCACGCGGCCCAGCCGGAGCCGCCCGGCGATCGCGGAACGCTGGGACCTCTTCATCGCCGGCATGGAGATCGGCCCGGCGTACACCGAGCTCAACGATCCCGACATCCAGCTCGCCAAGTTCACCGAGCAGCTCAAGGGTGCCGACGAGGAGGAGAGCACCTTCCGCACGCTTGATGAGGACTTCATCACCGCGCTTCGCGTGGGCATGCCACCCGCCGGCGGCATGGGCATGGGCATCGATCGGCTGGTCATGCTCCTCTCGAACAGCCAGTCGATCCGCGACGTCATCCTCTTTCCGCTCATGCGCGCGGAGTGACGGTCGCGCATGCGTCCGACCTCGAACATGTCCGGCCGCCGTTCGTCCAAGGGACCACGACCATGACCAACGCCTCGTTCCGCATCATCCACTCCGTCGCCCTGATCACGCTCGCGTTCGTGGTGCATCCGGCCGCCGCAGGCTGGACCACGCTCGAGGAGGCGTGGTATTCGATGACGCTTGGAGGCCAGCCCTGCGGGCATCTGCACACGGTCGTGCAGCAAGACGGCGATCTCTTCAGAACGCTCTCGGAGTCGACGCTCAGCGTTGGCCGCGCGGGTGCATCGGTCACCGTCACCATCTCGTCGACCTTCGACGAACGCGCCGACCGCACGCCGGTGGCGGCCTCGCTCACGCAGTCGATGGGCGGTGCGCCCACCACGACCGAGTGGACCTTCTCGCCCACGGGCATCGAGGTCAAGGCGCAGCAGGGTGGCCGCGCAACCACCTCGACCAAGCCATTGCCGCCTGCGGGATGGCTCACGCCTCGCGCGGCCGATGCCCTGCGCAAGCAGGCGCTCAAGGATGGTCTCGCCGTCGTCGAGTTCACGACGATCGATCCGCAGAACGGTACGGCACCGATGACCGTCAAGAGCCAGCGCACCGGCAACGGCCCCCTGACGGTTGATGGCAAGCAGATGGCCGGAACCACTTGGACCACGCGCACATCGCTGCTCCCGATCGACACGATCGAGGAATACGACGCCGCGGGCTTGATGGTCCGCCAAGTCACTCCCATGGCGCTCGGCAGGATCGAGGCTGTGCTGACGACGAAGGACAAGGCGCTCGGTGGCGGCGGTGCTGCAGGTGCGCCGGCGGCGGCAGCACCTGAACTGCTCGTGGCAAGTTTCATCCAGCTCGGTGCCTCGGTGCCCGACCTCGACTGCTCCGAGATCGTCGTGTGGGACTTGCGCACCAAGGACGGCTCGCCGCTCGACCTGCCCGATGCGGGCGGCCAGACGACCAGCGCGATCGATCGTGGCGAGCGCGTCACGGTGCGTCGCGGCGGCACCACGCCGGCACCCACGGGTGATGCGCTGAAGGAATTCCTCGAGCCGAGCCAGATGTGCGACACCAACGATGCACGCCTGAAGGCGCTGGCCAAGCGCGCGTTGCGCGGCAAGGAAGATGCTCCCGTCGCCGAGCGCGCAGAGGTGCTTCGCACCTTCGTGCTCAGGTACATCGAGCGCAAGGACCTCGGTTCGGCGTTCGCGAGCGCGAGCGACGTCGCTCGCTCCAAGTCGGGCGATTGCAGCGAGCATGCCACGCTCCTGGCTGCGCTGCTGCGATGCGCGGGCATTCCCGCGCGCGGCGCCACGGGGCTCGTCTACGCCGACAGCTTCGCGGGCGGCAAGCATGTCATGGGTTGGCACATGTGGACGCAGGCCGTCATCGATGGCGCCTGGGTCGATCTCGATGCCACGCGTCCTGATTGCGCGTTCGATGGCGGCCACATCCTCACTGCCGTCACGGCCCTCGGTGACGGCGGCCTCGGCGGCGATCTGGGCAATGTCGTCACCCTCATGGGCAACCTCGCCGTCGAAGGCGTCGAGGTGGGCGGCGCTCGGAAGCCCGCGCCGTGAGCCTGTCGCAGTGGCCGACCGAGGTGCCGCGCATCACCACGCGCGATGCCGCAGGCCACAAGGGCACCTTTGGAAGGGTCCTGATCGTTGGTGGGTGCGTGCAGCCGCCGTTGGTGATGGTCGGTGGCCCTGCGCTCGCCGCACTCGGCGCGCTTCGATCCGGATGCGGGCTCGCCGAACTGGCCATGCCCGCATCGCTCCTCGTCGCGGGGCTCACGATCGCACCGTCGGCGGTGGGTCATGCCATCGAGCTTGATGAGCGCGGTCTGCCGACGGCCCGCGCACTCGAGGCACTCGCTGAGCGCGCAGCCTGCGCCGATGCCGTCGTCTGCGGCCCCGGGCTGGGTGCGAACGCAGGCTCGATCGTGCGGTCGGTCATGCCGTCGGCGCAGCGGCTGGTGCTGGATGCCGATGCCCTCAACGCCATCGCATCCGACGCGGGTACGCGGCCGCCATCCGTCATCGCGTTGGAGCCTGACCTTCGCACCATGCTGCGTGCACGCGCACCGGGAACGACCGTCCTCACGCCGCACCTCGGCGAGGCGCGGCGGCTCGCGCGCGCGTGCGGGCTCATCGAGACCGCACCAGCAGCGGAGCTCTCCCACGCGCTTGGTGCGGTAGTCGTGCTGAAGTCGCACGAGACCTCGATTGCCGATGCCGAGCACGCTTGGTCTGTCCGCGCGGGAACGAGCGCGCTGGCGACAGCGGGCTCAGGGGATGTGCTCGCGGGCGTCATCGCTGGGCTCTGGGCGCAAGCAACCGGGTCCTCGGCGTTCGATCTTGTCCGCCAGGCCGTGTGCCTGCATGGGCTCGCCAGCGTGCAGTGGAGCGCTGCGCATGGCCACGCGGGGCTCTTGGCGCAGGACCTTGCCGCGGCCATCCCCACCGAACTCGAGCGCTGGCGGCTCGGCGGTGCGCCCACGATGCGGTAGCCTTCACCGTTTCCCCATTCAGGACCCACCATGCCCGACCGACCACATGTGAAGATCAAGGACATCCAGCCCGGCGCTGCTATCGCGGGCGTCTACGGCCTGCAGAAC
>VGXJ01000216.1 GCA_016873375.1 Phycisphaerae bacterium | reverse complement strand
ACTTGCCCAAGGGCTTCGACCAATCGCGCCCCTTGCCGGCACCCGGACCATTGGCCCACGCCGCAAAGTCAGGCGCCACGCCGCCCATGATGAACTTGGGCACGGTCGTCGCAAAGCGCGTGTCGCGCCACCAGCCAAGTCCGCCCTCGATGTCGGAGTACATCGTCCCCGGCTTGTCGCTCGGGTCGTGCTTGCCATCGGGCCCGCGCTCATAGTGCGCGAACATCCACGTACCGAAGAGGCCCGTCTGGAAGTTCGAGCCCGGATAGCGCTCGACGAGCGGCCATGCCGCCGCATACAGCGAGAAGCCCGCGTTGAACTCATCGGGCACGCGCTCGAGCGGCACGAGCATGTAGCCGGACATCTCGCCTTGGATCGTCGGTGGGCTGGCCTCAGTCGGCGCGGCCTGCTCATCTTGCGCAGCACGGCATGCAGCACTCGCGTGCATGTGCGCGGTCAACGCGACCATCGCAGCAAGCCCAAGGCCGACTCGATCCACGACGCAGCAGGGGAGCATCATGCTCGCAGCCTACGCCGCGCCACGCGGCGTCAATCCGGCGCACTCGCCCGTCCCCCCGGCCCACCCGCTCTCACTCCTGCCCGCACACGCCCCACGAGCTGATCAGGATCGCCAGGTCGGCACCATTGGTCAGCGCGTCGTTGTTCAGGTCGGCCACACTCGGCCCGCCCCAGAACGAGAGCATCGCCGCAAGGTCCGCGCCGCCCACGGCGCCGTTCATGTTGATGTCGCCCACGCACGGCGCCATGTCGGCGTTGAGGGTATTGAGCGCAGCCTTCAGGCCGTTGAACGCCGCCGTCTGTTCGGCGCTCAGCGGTACGCCGCTCGTGAGCAGGTTGGCGCCCGGATTGTCGAGGCCGCGCCCAAAGAGCACACCAGCGAAGGGGCACTGCGGCAGGTCATAGAACTCGTACTCCGCGGTGCCTGGGATCGAGACCGCGCAGGTCTCCAGCGTGTTGGCGATGAGCTTGTAGCGGCCGTTGGTGATCGCTTGCTGCGTGCCGTACACGACGGCGAAACCGCTGGGTTCATCCAGCGCTTGGTAGAGCTCGCAGCAGGTGCTCTGCGGCGCGCCCGTGACCACGCCACCGGGTCCGTACCAGACGCCTCCCTGGCTTTCGCAGAGTTGCTGGGTCGTCAGGATCGTGTCGGTGCAGGTTGCGCCGCCAGGCGATGCGACCAAGCAGGGGTAGCACGGCTCCGCCTGGTACGGCTCGCGGTACTCCGAGAAGTTGAATGGCCGCAGCGGCTCCTGCATGGGGTTGCGCAGGTAGGGCATCATCGGGAACGAATCGAGCTGGCGCGTGCCGGGCATCGCGTCATCGACATCGATTCCCGCCGCTTCGCCCCAGAGCTCGAAGAGGTCGACCACGTTGACCATCGCATCGACCGCGCGGCCGGGCGCATTCACGGGGCCGCCCGCAATCACCAGCGGCACCACGATGCCTGTCTGGTACGCCGTCGCCTTCGCGCGCACGGGATTGAACGGCGCCTTCACCGTGGTCAGGAACGATCCGTTGTCGCCAATGATCACAATCAGGGTGTCGGGTGCGGTGATCGTCAAGCCGCCCGGCCCGATTGCCGCCAGGCCCGTCGCCAAGAGCACGCGCCTGATCTGCCGATCCATCGACTCGATGGTCCAGTCCGAGAGCAGCCGCTGCTGCAGGCCCGCGCTGTCGATGCCCGGCTCGACGTCGCACGCATACGGCAGGTTCTTCGGCCACTGCGTGCCGGGCGGCAGCAGGTCCGCCGGCGGCTGCTGCCAGGGATCGTGATCGCCAGTGAACGAGAGCGAGCACATCCACGGCGTGCCCGCGGCGCGATGCTTCAGGATGAACGCGGTCGCGAGCTCGGCCTGGTCGGTGTCGGCGTAGACGCGCGCGGGAATCTCCTGGAACGCGACGCTGCCTTCGTTCACGGTGCGCGGCCACGCGTAGTTGCCGCTCGTCGATGACCAATCGATGCGCCCGATCGCGTCATCGTCGCACGTCGTGATCGGCGAGCCGTCGGCCGCGGTCAGCGGCACGCCGCCGGCAGTCAGGCAATCGACCGCATCGATGCCTTCCTCGCAGGTGCCATCCTCGAAGGCGCACGCGCAGATCGCCGGTGCGTTGCCCAGCACGGGATATCCGCACGATGCCACGGCGCCGGGATCGGTGATCTGCCCGGCCACGGTCTCGTCGATGAAGGGCGGACCGCCGAGCAGCGTGCCGTTGAAGCGCGTGAACCCGACCGATGCGGGCGCGCCGATGCCGAAGGGGTTCTCCTCGTTCTGCGCGAGGTGGAACTTGCCGAAGAGCGCGCTCTCGTAGCCAGCCCCGGCAAGCAGTCGCGGCGCGGTGACTTCGTAGGGTGAGCACTGCGACTGCGCGAGCGTGGTCTGCGTGAGCGGCGAGCCCACGCCGGTGCGGGCCGGGTAGCGACCGGTGAAGAAGCTCACGCGACTCGGCGAGCATTCGGGCATGGCCCAGCAGTTGGTGAAGTTCACGCCTTGCGATGCGATCGCTTCGATGGTCGGGGTCCGCGCGAGCGCGAGGTTCGAGGGGTTCGTGATCGAGAGCTGGTCGGCGCCCACGTCATCGAGGATGACGAAGAGGATGTTGGCGCGGTTCGACTCGGCGTGCGCGCCGAGGGTGGTCAGTGCGCCGAGCGCGGCAAGAAGGATCAATCCATGACGGCGGGGGTTGGTCGTGCTCACGGTCGGTGCTCCAGATCCGGCGGGCTGCGGCAGCGTGCCGCGGCCCGAGCGAGTCACGGTACCGGGCTAGCATGTCCGTCATGCCGGGAATTGACGATGATTCTTTGCGAATCAAGCGCCGCCGCACGCTGAGCACGGTCCTGCTGCTGCTGGGCGCTGGGGATCGGGTTCAGGGTGGGCGGTAAGTAGCGGCGCGGAGCGGCGGTTGCCGCTGGCGAGCGCGTTTCACGCGAGCTTCACTGCCCGAGCTTGAGCAGCGCGAGCGTGGTCGTCATCGCGAGCATCGCGGTGGCGGGCACCGACTTCGAGATCGGGTCCTTGACCTTGATGTGCATCAGGAGTGCGCCGAGCATGAGCACCGCGAGCAGCGCAGCGGCCGGAACCACAGTTGCGGTGACCCAGAGGCCGGCGAGCAGCGCGATTGCGCAGCCGATCTTCAGGCCTCCGACGAGGTAGTACATGAAGGGCGGCAGCCCGTAGGTCGCGAACTCTTCCTTCAGGTTCTTGGCCGCGCCGCCGCGATAGGCCGTGGCCTTGCCGGTGCGCAGCAGCCAGACATTCAGCAAGCCGAGCGCGAGGACGATTTGCAGGACTGAGGTGAAGTCAAAGGTCGGCATGCCGCCTACTGTACAGATTCGGTCCCTCCATCCGGCGAGGCACCAGAACGACAGATCCATGAGCCCCTTCCTCATCATCAGGCTGATCTCGGCCGCCGCCTTCCTGGTGTATGGCGTGCATTGCTTGGTGTCGCCGTCGATGGCGGTCGAGTTCGAGCGCTACGGCATGCCCAAGATGCGCGTCCTGACGGCGGTGCTCGAGATCATCGGCGCGCTTGGCCTGCTGCTGGGCCCCACGCCGCAGTGGGTGGGCGCGGCGGCGACGGGCCTGTGCCTGTTGATGGTCGCGGCGCTCGTCGTGCGCGTGCGGATCGAGGACCCCTGGCACGTCATGCTGCCGGCCTTCATCCTGCTGCTCGGCAATGGCTGGT
>VGXJ01000215.1 GCA_016873375.1 Phycisphaerae bacterium | reverse complement strand
GCCCTGCAGCGCTGGCGGTGCAGCTCTCCTTTGCCGAGGATTGGCGATGGGCCACTGGCGAGGAGCTGACTTCGGTGGATTGGGCCGTGCCGCCTGAGTGTGGCGACGACCATGTCGCGATCCTGCCAACGGGCCCGGCCGATGATCTTGAGTCGTGCTCGCTCATGTACCTGCACCTGATCAGCCGCGCGCGGCGACGGCTCTGGGTCGCATCGCCCTACTTCGTGCCGGATCAGGCCACCTTCGCCGCACTGCAACTGGCGGCGCTTCGGGGCGTCGATGTGCGCGTCATCATGCCGCAAAAGCCCGACCATCTGCTGGTTCGCATGTCGGCGCTGACCTTCATCCCTGAAGCGGCGGCTGCTGGCATCCGCATGTATTCGCACACCGTGGGCTTCATGCACCAGAAGGTGATGCTGAGCGATGATCTGGCGTGCGTGGGTACGGCGAACCTCGACAATCGCAGCCTGCGTATCAACTTCGAGATCAGTGCGATTGCCCATGGCGGCACGCTCTCCAAGCGGGTCGAAGCCATGTTCCACAGTGACTTCGAAGGCTGCCACGGCATCGGAGCGCGCGTGTGGAGCGGGCGGTCGTGGTTGTCCCGAGGGGCATGCCGGGCCGCCCGGCTCATGGCGCCGATCCAGTGATTGGCACCGCGCGGCGCACATCCAACAAGAACGGGGCGCCCCGCTCGAGGTGCCCCGTGTCATCAGCATTCTTGGTCAGTCAATCGTGCTCTCAGGGGCGCGACCGAACGGCCACCAAGCCGCCAAGCGCGAGCATCGCCATGGCACCGCTGCTCGGAATCAGAGCACATCGAAGGCCCGACAGGCTCGCGAATGAACCCGACCCGGGGAGGAACGGGCGGTGGGTCATCGAGGTGATCGTGACGTCGCCCGCGCTGACCCAACCATAGGGTGAAGACTCGGATCCGACGGACGCAACAAAGGTCCTGCCATCGGAGAGTTTCATCAGCACATTGCCGTTGACGACGTCGTCCTCCGCATGGGTCCGGAAGGTGTTGGCTCCGAACGCCATCACGCCGAAGCAGAGGTTGGTGGCAATGCTCTTCGCGCTGGCCAACGCGGCGAGTGCGGCATCCGAGACCATCCAAGCGGGAGATTTCATGGGTCGTGTTCCACGCTCCTGATGCCTGGTGTCGGACGCCGGGCCAACAGCCCACCGAACATCCTCAGCCATGAGGTGCGTGGCAAGAGGAAACCGCCCACCGCACGCAAGGCAGGCAGGCGAAACCGGATTTGGTCCGGATTGTCATTCAGGCTTGTATCGGGTGATGCCCTCACCTCGCCGGCTTGGCCTTCAAGAGGTATGGTTGGGCTTGGCGACCTCCCGTGCACCTCCGCTACCTCAGCATTCGAAACTTCCGGGGCCTCCGGGGGCTCCAACTGCGGCTCCGGCGAGACACGACCGTCCTTATCGGCGAGAACCAGTGGGGCAGCACAAGCCTCACCCGAGCCCTCGAAGCAGTTCTGGGAGACAGCGATCCTCGGCTCACGGATGCCGACCGAACCAGTGGCACGCACGGGCCGGTTGAGATTTCACTCGACATCGGCGAATCAGACTCTGGGGAGTTCGACCGCTGCCCGGCACTCGCATCGCTCCCGTGCGCCATCTTCGGGCATCGCGTGGTTCGGCTGAAGCTGACCTACGAGGATGGCGCTGCCATTGCGTTGTTCCTCGACTCGAACGGCGCACCCCTGCCCTTGGATCAATCAACTGCTCTGGCCGCCCACGACGCCCTTCGGCAGCAGATCCCGGTGATTCGCTTGTCGCTCGGGAACGGAACAGGCCGTACCGATGACCATTCGATCGCGGATACCGCATGGACCTCGGCCATGAACGCTTGGATGGCGCCAGACCGAGAAGGGCCACCATCACGGCAAGCGCTCCTGCACAGTGCCCTCGCCGCCACGAACGATCTTTCCGCTCGTCGCCTGCGGGATGCCGCCAGCCTGGACTTGGTCACGGAACTTCGAGCGCTGCCGAACGCTTGGCGACACACAGAGCGGCAACCCGCCAACGCAGACCGCGTGTGTGCCATGCTCATCGCCGCGCACGCCCTCTTGAAAGCCGATCGCCGCGGCGCTGGCGAGGGCGTTCGTCCGATCCTGCTGGTCGAGGACCCTGAAACACACCTGCATCCGACGCTGCTCTCCAACCTCTGGAGCCTGGTCGAGCAGTTGCCCGCGCAGCGACTGGTCACCACGAATTCGCCTGACTTCCTCGGCGCGATCGATCTGCGCGCGATTCGTCGCCTGGTGCGAAGGCCCGACCGGACCGTTGCGCACGGCGTGAAGTCGAAGGATCTCTCCGAAAGTGACGTACGGCGGCTCTCCTACCACATCCGGACATTGCGCGGCGGCGCCTTCTTCGCGCGTACCTGGATCCTGGTCGAGGGCGAAACCGAGTTCTGGAGCTTGCCAGGCGCGGCGTCGCTGCTCGGGCATGACTTGGATGCCGAAGGGGTTCGAGTAGTGGAGTTCGCGCAGGCCGGGCTCGAATCGGTGCTGCGATTGGCGGGTTCGTTGGCCATGCCCGTCCATGCGCTCGTCGATGGCGATGCCGCGGGGCGAGGCTATGCGGAGATCATCCAACGACACGATGCCATCGCTCCATGCCGCCTGACCGTGCTTCCGGCCAACTCGATCGAGCGGTACTTCTGGGACCACGGCCTGAGCGCAGCGATCCTTGAATCGGCCTATGGGGTCGAGGCCGGAAGTGGTCGAGCTCCTGGGCGGGCCATCGAGGATGCCATCCGCCGCCACACCAAACCTGGGTTGGCACGGCGGCTGCTGGATGTGATGGCGACCGATCCCGAGCGACTGGTGCCCAAGGAACTTGGCGATGTGGTGGCCAGCGCGATCCAGCTTGCACGACAGTCGGTCAGAGCTTGAGCGTGCAAAAGCACAACCGCCGGCGCGGAGGAACTCCGCGCCGGCGATGATCATGGTGCTGATCAGTCCTGAGGACGGTTCAGCGGCGACGGCGGCCAGCGAGGCCGGCGAGGCCGAGGAGCGCCATCGCGCCGGGGGCCGGTACGCCGATCTGGAACGAGCCGTTGCCGAAGATCGCGGTGGTGGTGCCAGCGACCTTCCACGCGAGCTGCATGGAGTGGGTCGAAAACTGTCCAACGTCATCGCCCGAGCGGACGATCTGGGCGAGCAGGATGCGGTAGCCACCCTGGGTGCCGCCAGCTTGGATGGGGTTCGCGGTGCCGGGGGTCGCGTCGTACCAGCCAGCGCCGTTGTTGATGTTTTGGACGATGCCGCCGTTAGCGAAGCCGGGGTCAAGAGCGCTGCCCCAGCCCGAGCTGGTCGCGAGGCCGCTGGCGGTGACCCACGAGTCTTCGGGGCGGTCAGCGGCCGAGACCGACGAACCGGCCTGCCAGGTACCAACTTCGCCGTCAGCGGTGAGGAAGTCTTGGTGACGGGCATTCATGTTGCCCGAGACGTTGACGAAGCTGAAGGCGTTCAGGAAGACCAAGTTGTTGGCACTGAAGTTCGCGAACACCTGATACTGCGAGTTGCCACCAGTAGTGATGACGCGTTCAACCGAGTATCCGGTGAAGCTGGCGGAAGCGGCCGAGGCGAGGGTTGAAGCAGCAACGGTAGCGAGCACGAAACGGGTCATGGATTTCTCCTCTCAGGACTCCGGGGCGGGGGGATGGAACACCATGCCTGCCCCAAATGGGCATGGATCAACCTTCTCCCTCGAACACAAGATCGAGGG
>VGXJ01000214.1 GCA_016873375.1 Phycisphaerae bacterium | reverse complement strand
GACATCAGGCTGGCGTGATCACCAGACGCGCGCCGCGTTCGATCGCGCGTGCAGCAAGCCGGGCGCACGCCGCTTCGCAGGATGCCGTCAAGGGCGAGAGCTCGATGGTGCAATCAGGTGCGCCATCGGCGGAGCGGGGGATCGCCCAGCCAGCCGCCTCCAGCCAGCGCGCAGCACGAGCGCTCTGTGCGGCGATGCTCGTGACGGGGCTGTCGTCGCCGTCGGCGTTCTTGATCGGGGCGAACTCCTCTGCGCGATCCGTCTCGAGGACCACGCTCGAGCGGGCCATGGGGATCGCATCAAAGACGAACGTCTCCATCTTGATGGCGTTCGGTGCGGTGGGCTCGACCCGGGTGCCGTCGTGGCCGATGTGCGGCACCTTCTTGCGCGCCTTGTGCAGGGGCAGCGCCAGTCCGTGCGCGGTCAGGCGCTCGACGAACTCACGCGACAGCATGTGGATCGCGATGCTCCCGGCGTCGAAGCGAAGGCGGCCGGAGTCATCGCGCTCGGCGGCGAGGGCAGCCGGCAGATCGCTGTACTCGACGACCATGGTCTGGCCGCCAGCGGCGCAGAACACCCCGACCTTCTCGGCGGCATCGCGCTTGGCGACCGACTTGCTGGTCATCTCCCCGCTGGACGCAGGGTGCGCGGCGTGCACGCCCACGAAGCGTGGATCGACCGCGTGCACCAGCGGGTTGTCGACCTGGAAGTAGCTGATGTGCTCGATGCCGTGCGCGCGCATGTCATCGAGCGCACCCGAGTGGCGCAAGGCGCGCAACGAGCCGCCGTGGCCATCGGGATTCACGGCGATTTCGTCGGCCTCGGCGAGCAGCAGCTTGCCATCGAGGGTCAGCGAAGGCAGCGTTCCCTGCGGGAAGAACATGATCGTGTCCGCCCCAAGCCCGAAGTGACCATGGCTCGCGAAGAACGCGCGCGTGGGCGCGTCGTTCATGGGGCTCGTCATGATGTACCAGCGGATCATCGCGCCAAAGCGCTGCCGCGCGGCGAGGATCTGCTCGGCGAAGACCTGGAAGAGCGGGGCCTGCGTGATCGGCGTGGCGGGGAAGGTGCCCTTGGGCGCATCCCAGCCCAGGCGGGTGCCCTGGCCGCCGGCCACCATGAAGCACGCGACCTTGCCTGCACGCACGAGCGCTTCGCCATGCGCGGTCCACTGCGCATCGAGCGGCGAGCGGCGCACGATCGTGGCGGGCGCGAGGTCGGCCGGCAGGACGAAGCCGCCGTCCTCATCGAGGGCGGCAGCGAGGGCATCGACCTGCTCGAGCGAGAGAGCATCGACCTGGTCGAGCAGGCGACCGAGCCGTACCGGATCGAGGCTTGCTGCATGGTGCAGCACATGCTCCTGACCATGGTCCCCGAGCCGCTCGCGGGCCCGTTCCAATCGTGCTGTCAGCGTGGTCATGGCTGCGGGCGCTCGGGCTCCGACCAGCCTTCGGGACGGTGGCGGACGATCTTGCCGGTTTCGACGTAGATCACCTGCTCGCAGATGTTCGTGCAGTGGTCGGCGATGCGCTCGACGCTGCGGGTCACGCTGGTCAGCTGGAACGCGAAGCGCACGCTGAACTGCCCCAGCGCGACCTGCTCCTGTGCGTGCAGGAGGATCTCGTTCTTGAACCGATCGACGGTGTCATCGAACAGCAGCACCTGTCTCGCAAGGTCGGGATTCCCGGTCACAAGGGAGCGGTTGGCATCGCGCAGCATGCCGAGCACGCTGTTGGCCATCACGCGGAAGGTTGGGGGGATCCGCTCGTCCATGCGGGCCTGCCCGGCGACCTGCTCGGCGATGTTCACCGCGCAATCGGCGATGCGCTCAAGCTCGTTGTTGACCTTGACGATCGTGAGCACGCTGCGGACCTGGTACTCGTCGGAGTTGCCCATCTGCAGCAGAGGGATGCTTGCGCGCTCGATCTCGACATCGGCCTTGTCGATGGCATCGTCCGCGGTGATGACCGCATTCGCCTTCGCCTGATCGTGCTCGAAGTAGCACTCGGTGGCGAGCGAGCAGCACCCAAGGACGCGTTCGCCCTGGGCGGTGATGTCGGAACGAAGCTGCTCGAGTCGTGCGGCGAAGGCCATTGGCGGAGAATACCCCGCGTGACTGCACCCGGCGGTTCACACAGGGCGGGCCAATCGCTGCGCAAGCGCAACCACCGCGGCCGCGCACGAGTCGATCGAGGCAGTATCGGTGGCCAGGCGAAGGTCGGGTGACTCCGGGGCCTCGTACGGATCGCTCACGCCAGTGAAGCGTTCGAGCTCACCGGCCCGTGCGCGCCTGTAGAGCCCTTTGGGATCACGCGCTTCCGCAATGGCGAGCGGCACATCGACATGGACGACGGCGAAGGCCACTGCGCTTGCGTCGTGGCGTGCCCGCACGCGCGCACGGTCGGCCTCGTAGGGGCTGACCAGGCTCACGATGGCGACGGCGCCCGACGCAGCGACCAGAAGCGCAGCCTCGCCGGCGCGGCGCACGGCTTCGGCGCGGCCGGCTTCATCGAAGCCAAGCCCGGCACTGAGTCCGTGTCGAAGGTTGTCGCCGTCCAGGACGAGCGCGGGCAGTCCGGCAGCGAGCAAAGCGCGCTCGGCAGCCAGCGCGATCGTGCTCTTGCCCGAGCCGCTGAGGCCGGTCATCCAGAGCGTGCAGCCGCGTCGGCCCAGCGACGCAGCGCGCTCCGCGGGCGCTACGGATCCATGCTGCCAGACGACGTTGGGCGAGGCGCGATCCATCGGTGCGCGGACGCTAGCACATCGTCTAGGCTTCGGCTCCATGGCGCATGGCCTGACCCATCTGGAGGAACTCGAAGCCGAGGCGATCCACATCCTGCGCGAGACGGCGGCGAGCTACGAGCGCCCGGTCTTGATGTACTCGATCGGCAAGGATTCGACCGTACTGCTGCACCTGGCCCTGAAGGCCTTCGCGCCCGGGCGCCTGCCGTTCCCCGTGCTGCACATCGACACCACCTGGAAGTTCCGCGAGATGATCGCGTTCCGTGATGCGACCGCCGCACGGCTTGGGCTCGACCTGCAGGTGCACATCAACCGGGATGGGCTCGCGCAGGGCATTTCGCCGGTCACCCACGGCAGCAAGGTCCACACCGATGTCATGAAGACGGTCGCGCTCCGCCAGGCGCTCTCGGCCGGCCGTTTCGACGCCGCGATCGGCGGCGCGCGCCGCGACGAGGAGAAGAGCCGCGCGAAGGAGCGGATCTTCTCCTTCCGCGATGCGAACCATCGCTGGGACCCGAAGGGACAGCGGCCGGAACTCTGGTCGCTCTACAACCCGCGCGTGCATCCCGGCGAGAGCATGCGCGTGTTCCCGCTCTCCAACTGGACCGAGCTCGATGTCTGGCTCTATGTGTGGAAGCACCGCCTGCCCGTCGTCGATCTCTACCTCGCGCGCGAGCGACCGGTCGTTGAGCGTGACGGTGCGCTGATCATGGTCGACGACGAGCGCCTGCCGCTGAAGCCCGGTGAGCGCGTCGTGCAGCGCCGCGTGCGATTCCGCACGCTCGGCTGCTACCCGCTGTCAGGCGCGATCGAGAGCGATGCGGACACGCTCGAGAAGGTCATCGAGGAGATGCTGCTGGCGCGCACGAGCGAGCGGCAGGGGCGCCTCATCGACCACGACCAGAGCGGCAGCATGGAAGAGAAGAAGCGCGAGGGTTACTTCTGATGACGCTTCCCACCTTCACCGCCGGCGAGGACTTGCACGGATGGCTTGAGCGGTACGAGCGGCTGCAGCTGCTGCGCGTGCTGACGTGCGGCAATGTGGACGATGGCAAGAGCACGC
>VGXJ01000213.1 GCA_016873375.1 Phycisphaerae bacterium | reverse complement strand
CATGCACCACCCTCCGGGCGCCCAGCATCGTCGACCATGATGTCGAGCCGCTTGCGGACGCGTCGGTAGAAGGCGTCCATCCGCCATCCGCCCTTGGGCATCGGCCCAAGGTCATCGGCGGTCGTCATCCATCCCTCATGCGCAACGAACGAGAGGACACCCTCCTTGACCAAGGGCGCAAGCTCGGCGCGCATCTCATGCTCGGCCGGCTGCATGCACACGATCGGGCCCTCTGCACCAAGCTCACGATGAGCGCTGCGGACGAGGTCGACAATCGAGGCGCGGCCTTGCGCGCAGTGCACCGCTCGACCGGCGGCCCGGCACTCTTCGGCGAACTCGCGGGCGTTCAGGAGCAGCAGCGCCAGGCGCTGTCGGTGATACGGCCGACGGGACATCCACTCATCGCTCTCGACCAGAATCACCCCTGCGTGCCGATCCCGCGCCAGAGGGCCGATGTCCTGCGTGAGCTGGTCAGGCAGCGCGAGCACCCACGCCGAAGCCCGGGCCTGCGCAGCGGCTCGCGCGCCCCGCGCAGCGACGCTCTTGACGGGCGATGCCCTCCGGTCTTTGGGCCGGGCGTCGGCTGCCTTTGTTTGCTTGCGAGGCATGGCCGTGGCTTCGCGGCCGACGCTCCATGGATGCATCGTGGCAGCCGCCCGTCGCTAGCATCGAGTCCGTGCAGCGTGCGCTCGCTCCTCTGCTCATTCTGGTCGCGACCATGGTCGCGGCCGCCGACGACGGGCTGTCCCGGATGCGGGAATCGGGCATCATGCGTTGGGGCTGCGACATCAGCGGCGCTGCGCCCTTCACCTTCCCGGATCCGGCCAATCCGGACAGGATCATCGGCTTCGAAGTCGAGATTGCGGAGGAACTCGCGCGCCGGCTCGGTGTGCGGGCCGAGCGCTTCAGCGCCGACTGGCTCGCCCTGATCGATGCCCTCGATGCCGACCGGTGCGACCTGCTCATCAATGGCTTCGAGGTGACGGCTGACCGTGAACGGGTGGTGGCCTTTTCGAGGCCATACTTCCGCTACACCCAGCAACTCGTGGTGCGCGCGGAGGACCGTGAACGCTTCGCGTCGCTTGAGGATCTCAAGGGACGCCCCATCGCCGTCCTCAATGGTTCGGCCAGCATCGACAGCCTGCGATCGGCCGGTGTGCCTGCATCGCTGATCATTCAATACGACGACTCGCTCGCACCCTTCACGGAGACCGTGCTGGAGCGCGTCGATGCCTGCCTCCAAGAGTCGTTGATCGCACGCTTCTACGCCGGCCACGATCCACGACTCGCCCTCGTCGATGCGACATTCGATCCGGGCGTCTACGCGGTCATCGTGCGCAAGGATGATGAAGCGCTTCTGGCCAGCGTCAACGGGGCACTGGAGGCCATGCAGGCCGATGGCACGCTGGGCCGGATCCTCCAGCGCTGGGGACTCTGGAGCGATGCGCAACGCGAACTGGGCACCGATCGTGGTCCCATCGTCGCCACGATTCCCGAGGCCATCGGCACGCCACCGGAGGATGGCCTGCCCTGGTCGCTGGTGCTGTGGTCGCTCGCGCGCGCCGCCGCGATGACGGCGCTGCTCACGGTCCTGAGCATGCCGATCGCCACATTCCTTGGCCTGCTGCTGGCCATCGCGATCCTGCATGGACCGAAGCCCATCAGCCGCCTCTGCCGTGGCTATGTGCTGGTCATGCGCGGCACGCCGCTCTTGGTCCAGATCTTCCTCCTCTACTACTCGCTGCCTGCGCTGGGTGCGTGGCTTGGCATTCCCGAACTCCTGACCTGGAACAAGGTCATCGTTGGGATCGTGTGCCTGGCGGCCAACTACGCCGCCTACGAAGCCGAGATCCATCGTGCGGCACTGCACGCAATCCCTCGCTCGCAGTGGGACGCGGCGTGTGCACTGGGCTTCACGCGCTGGCAGACGCTGCGATTCATCGTCGTACCGCAAAGCTGGCGACTCTCGCTGCCGGCGATCATCAACGACCTCAACAGCCTCATCAAGGACTCGAGCCTGGTCAGCATGATCGGCGTGCAGGAACTGCTCGCCGTGGCGCTGGGCATCGGCAAGGCCAGCTTCGCGGTGCCCAGCATGCTCGTGGCGGCAGCGGCGTTCTACCTCGCGCTCAGCCTGCTCTCGGACTGGTTCGGACAAGCCCTGGAGCGCCGAGCCCGAGCCGTGCGTTCCCTGCCGGAGCCCATCCACCGATGACGACGCCGGCCCTCGAAGCCCACGGCATCTGCAAGTGCTGGCCGCGCACCGGTGCGGTGCTCGACGACTGCTCGCTGCGTGTCGAGCGCCGCACAGTGCACGCGCTGATCGGTGCAAGCGGCAGCGGCAAGAGCACGCTCTTGCGGTGCCTTGGTCTGCTCGAACCGCCTGATGCCGGATCGATCCTCGTCGATGGCGTGCTTGCCGCCGAACGGGGCGTCGTGGCCGCCGACCGGACCATCCGGCGATCGGTCGGCATGGTCTTCCAGGAACCGAGCCTCTTTGCCCACCTCTCGGCGCTCGCCAATGTCGCGCTCGCGCCCCATCGCGTGCTGGGCCTGGATCCTGAAGTGGCCCAGGAGCGCAGCCGCGCCGCGCTGGACCGCGTTCATGCGCTGCACCTGGCCGATCGACGCCCTGATGAACTTTCCGGCGGGGAGCGCCAGCGCGTGGCCATCGCGCGAGCGCTTGTCATGGAGCCCACGGTGCTGCTCTGCGACGAACCCACCTCGGCGCTCGATCCCATGCTCACCCGCGAGGTGATGGCCGTCCTCCGTGAACTCGCGCTCGATGCCGGGACCACGATGGTGATCGTCACCCACGACCTCGACTTCGTCGCTGCAGCCGCGGACTCGGTCGACTTCCTGCATGCCGGTCGCATCCGGATCTCTGGGACTGCCGACCTGCTCGGCACTCGCGGGCTCGATGACGAGCTCGACCGCTTCCTGCAGCGCTCCTGAATCGAACGCAACGCCACAGGCTGCGTAGACTCCGCATCATGGCCTCCACAACGGACTCCACATCGGGCAGCGCGCCCGCATGCACTCCCTGCTCACGATTGGGCTTTGTCATCACGCGCCTGGCTGTGCCGGCGTGGATCACCGCCGGTGCGCTCACCAAGCTCGTCGAAAACGATCCGCGCAACCTTCCCAAGCCCATCTTCGATCTGGTGCTCTCGCTCGATGGCACCTTCGGCCTGCAGGGCGTGGCATGGATGGACTTCGCCTTGCGCTCGATCTGCGGCACCGAGTTCATCATCGCCGGCATGATCCTCTGCATGCCGCGGATCGCTCGCCCGCTGGCTGCCGCCGTGCTTGCGCTGTTCTGCGTGATCCTGCTCTGGCTGATCGGCACGGGCTGGGCGAAGGATGGGTTCGAGGCCGTGCTCAAGGGTTCGTGCGGATGCTTCGGCAAGTCAGGCATGAATCCCCTGTACATGCTGATGATCGACGGTGCGCTGCTCGGCGGCGTGCTGCTCACGCGCAAGGCGGGCGGTTGCAGCCAACGCTCGTGGACCGTGGGTGGCGGACGCGCCGCGATCGTCGCCGCGATCGGCATCGCCGTGGCCTTCGGCATGCCTGCCAGATCGGTGCAACTTGAGGATCCCGCATCGACCACGCCGACCACGCCGCCTGTTACGCCGCCAGTGAATCCTCCAGCCGACCCTCCGGCCAATCCTCCGGTCAATCCTCCAGCTGTCGCGCCAAGCGTGCCGACGTCGTCATGGCCCGCGCGCCCAAGCCAGGTGCAGCCCTATTACCTGCCTGACTTCGCCACCTGGGCTGGCAAGCCGCTTGCCTCGCAGCCTGAGATGG